>JBEPYD010000338.1:0-5039 GCA_041641575.1 Bacteroidales bacterium | reverse complement strand
CTGTCGGTCCGCTCCAGCTATAATGTGGCAGGCATCAGCTTCACACCGGAACAACTGGTAGCTGAGATAAGAAAACATATGCCGGAGCTTAAAGTAAATTACGAACCGGATTTCCGCCAGGCCATTGCCGAAAGCTGGCCGGGAAGCATTAATGATACCGTAGCACGTGAAGACTGGGGCCTGGAAAATGAATACGACCTGGAGCGTATGACCAAGGTGATGCTCGAAGAAATCGGAAAAAAGCTGAAATAAAGCTCAAATCAAAAATAAAAAAAGCAGGCCTGAGGGTCTGCTTTTTTTATGGCCTGGGGTTTAGTACGGTATAATCTAAAAGTAAGTGTTTCAAAATACCTATCTCAAAGTGGGACGATTCAAAATATGCGCCTGAAAGGGCATAATTTGCGGAAATTAATAATTCTGAATTCCTGCTGTCTCTAATAAGAAGCTTGTTAATTCCATTGATTGTTTTATCGATTTTCCCTTCAAGAAGGTATCCTAACATACAGCCAGGTGGGTACTTTTTGGATATGAATCTATCCATTCCTTCATTAATGTATGCTCTCTTTAAATCAGAGTCATTTTCTTTAAGCCTTTTGGCTTCGAAATAATATTTGTATTCTTTCTCAGCGAAAATATTTGATAGCTTAAAATCGATCCTGGGTAACTTGTCTGCATACCCTTTATGTTTTTTTCTGTCTTTTTCAATATGGAATTCTCTTGAAGCTGTGATATTCCATTTTAGCCTCAATGGGTTTTCATCAACTTTTTCAATAAGTTCTTGTGAAATATCATTTTCTGGCCAATCCTTTTGTATTATTTTTTCATCCAGAGAAGTTTGATATGCTTCATTTAATAGCTGAAAACATTTTTCCTCAAATGCACGTTTGAATTTAATATGTATAATTGAATCTAGCCCCATCGTTAATTCTCGTTTAGTATTTCAAGAATTAACTCTGATGCATCTTCTAAAGCCATTGACTTTGACCAAAATCTGCGCTGATTGGGACGAATAATAAAAATGTCATTACCAGATTTATAATTAAGTTTTTTTCTGAAGTAAATGTTGGTTGATTTTTCTTCCCATAACTGTTGGTCAATTTTTTTAAGTTCGTTATCAACAGATTCCTTAGAAACTGCTACTTCTTTGGGCTTATTATCAAAAGAAAGCTTAATCATCATCAGTGGAGTGAAAAGGCTAACTTTGAATATCGTGCTATTAGCAAATAAATTCTGACCATCAAGAAAGCTAGTGACTTGCTGGCTTATAATTTTTACGTAATCATTTAAATGTAAATGATTAACAGGATTTAGGGCAATTGATTTATCTTGCTTATTGAAAAGGTCTAAACTGTAGTCCAAATTATCAAAAACCAGGGTTTTATTTTTTCTGGAAGAATTTAGAACATCATCAATAATGATATTGTCCATTTCATTTTCTATTTCCTGGATCTTTGCCTGAATAAAAGGAGTATTTTGTTTTTTTAATGACAATATTTCGTCAAATAATATAACTAATTTGCTTAAAGTTTCTTGATGTAATAATGGTAATAAAGCAGGACTTTCCAATACTTCATCCATGAAAACTTGTTCTCTTTCAATACCCCAGGAAGAGCTTGTTAAAAACAAGAGATAAGTAGAAAGTTTTGAATTAAGTATAGTGACTAACGCTTTTTTTTGTTCTGAATCAACATTTCCATTAAAAATGTAGCAGGCTGTGGTGCAATATGAGAAGTAATCAATATAAGAAGCAGCTAATTGTTTTTTATGCTGCCCTTTTTTCATTAATACGAAAGGGGCTTTAAAAATATCCTTGTCAATATTTCTATACTTTTTTGTATTCGGTTTTGATGCACTTTCAGGTGTATAATATCTTTCAATAAGACGAACATCAATGATTTTTTCTGGGATAAAATCAGGGTGTATCTTATCCCCGTGAAGACCAACTCTTGGCTTTTTCCATCGATTATCAGCCCTGTTTAAATATTCTTTTAATGATGTTGTGCGTTTCAGGATATCCTTAATTAACTCCCAATCATTCATTCCGCCCCACATTGCAATTTTCCATAACTTTGTTTCGGGCTTCTGACATTCTTCCCGGGGTAGATATTTTATATCAGTATAGTCAATACTAAGTCCATCAATCACATTCGACTTGATAAATGTTTTAGGTGCGTAATAGGCAATTTTGGTTGAAGGGTTTGGGGGTTGTTCTTTTTGATAAAAAATAATACTGATTGGACCTGTGGCATCGCCAAATAATTGTCCACCATGATTTTTAGATGCTTTCCGAAGAATCGAAAAGTTGAAAACCTTTTCTACATAACACTTATTGAATAACCATTCTCTAAAAATCTGGTAAGTTCCACCTGTATTAGTTAAAATCTTGCTGTTGAATATCAATGCGATATCTCCTGATGGGGAGAACTTTGTTGCTTTATGCAGGAATGGCAACACTTTTTCTTTGGCGAATCCTTCATTATCACAATAGTTCCTGATAGATGGTAATAAATTCCTGTTACCAAAAGGGGGGTTTCCAACAACTAAATCGAATTCAATGCTTTCAATATCTTTATTGCTTTCGATAGTATCTCTGCAAAACAAATTGTGACCTTGCTTTTCATGATCGACTTCATCCGGATCATTAATTAAATAGGGCAATCGCTTCTTTTGCCATAAAGTTTTTGGATCCAAATTATCAACTAATGCTAAATATAAGCTAAATGCTGCTACCTTAATGGCTTGGGGATGCAGTTCTATACCAAATATGTTCTCAGTAAGCAGCTTTTTAAGTTGATCGAAATCATTGAGTTTTTTCTTATGCTTGTTTTCGTATCGCTTTACAAGGCGTTTAAAGCTTTCAACCAGAAAAATTCCGGAACCACAACTCGGGTCTAATATTCTCTTATTATAAACAGTATCATTCTTTTTAGTTGGTAGTTTCTCATTGAGAATAAACTCCACCAGAGCAGGAGGTGTATAATATGCCCCGGAATCTTCTTTGAGCGCATCATCTGTTTCAGCAAGGAATTTTTCATAAATCTCGCTTAATAACTCAATTTGAATAATGCTAAAATTGAATAAACGCCATTCTTCAAAAAGGCTGGCTTGAGAGAATTCCTCATAGCCACTGATAAAACATTGTTTTACTATCCGGAGGTGTTGTTCAGTAATATTTTCTTCTTCATCCACGGTGAAAACATTTCCGTTAAAGTCCTCTTCTAATCTTGTAAATAGTTTATAGGTAGATTTAACGTCATCCAATATGTCAAAATAAGATTTTGCACCTTCTTTAATATTGGAGTAAAATTTTTCATCCGTAGCGCCTCTGTCCTCAAGGTATAAAAGGAATAGCGACCGCAGTATAATTTTATGAACGACATCTGTTTTAATGCCCTGTATTTCAAGTTTGTTTGCTGTTTTCACTAAACTTGAAACTAAATATTTATCGACTCTTCTCTGCAGGTTGATTTGGTCTCTGATAAATTTAGCTTCTTCCAATGTCCAAACAATACCTGAATCAATGGCAATCCTGGAAAAGAGCTTGTCAAGTTTTTCAAGTTGTTCTTTATCAGAAGTTATAAATGCTTCAATCTCAATATTACGTAATTCTTCCTCGTAGTTTATGTATTTGCTGGCTTTAATAACCGGCCTTTCTGAGCAATTGTATATTCGAATTTCTGTATCGGAATAGACATATAAAAACAGAACTTTCTTATAGTTCCAGGCCTTTCTATGAACTTCCGAAATTTCTTTGAATGTATCTTCATCAAAAAGCTCTACCCTTTTGAAAAACACAGCTGGATGGCTTTTAGCATTTTCATCAACATTAAAATAAACTAAGTCAACCCCAAAATTCTTTTCTCTAAGTTCATTAATGACAACAGACTCAGTCTCTATAAGCAGTTTGCTTTTAGAGTTTATGGGCCTGGCTCTTTCAAAGCCAATTAATTCTATAGCTTCTTGTCCTGTCATTATATGATTATTTTCTAATCAAAAATACTGCTTTAATATAAGAAATATCTGAGTGCAAAGCTAGTTTTTTCTGAAAAAATCACGGAAGTAACAAAATGCTAAGATTTAGGACGCATAATAAAAAAGTAATCAAGATTATGGGCTGAGTGTCTGGCAGGCAGAGAGTAGATATGTTAAAAAAAGCCCAATCTCCTGTACTTTGCTTCACCCGGTAATTATATTTGCGTGAATTATTAAAACCTCCTGCTTATGAAAAAGTTGTACACCTTTCCCTTGGTTCTGCTTGTTGCAATTACATTCCTGGCCTGTGAAGACCTGGCTGATGTAACATTCACCACCGATTATTCTGCAGTTATAGAAGCTGATGTGCCTGCATCAGTGAAATCGGGAGACGAAATTACTGCCACTTTCAGCGTATCTGATCAGATTGATCCGAATTCCGATGAGGATTTTGAGAAGTATTCAGAGAAGATCAAGGATATCGATATTACTGATATTAAAGGCATATTCCTGGAAACCTCCAAAACAGTGATGCTTGATCATGCTGTTGTGAGGGTTGTTTACGGAGGCTATGAGGCATCATGGACTTTCCAGAACCTGGAGGTTACCATGGGCAAAGAATTAGACCTGGGTGATTATACGGATAACTGGACAACGGTGGAAAACATCCTCAACGAAAAGGAAGAATTCAGCGTGTGGCTGGAAGGCGAAACCAACGAAGATGACTTTCAGATGAAGCTGGAAGTTACCATCGAATCTGAAGTTACCGCTAACCCTCTGTAAAATGGTAGCGGGAATCATATAAAAAAGCAGGCTGCACGGCCTGCTTTTTTATTCTTCTTTCAAAAGTCCAAAATATCTTCACATATATTATGTCTGTCCTAACCCACTATAAACTTAAGGATAAACAGCACAGCCAGAATATACATTACCAGGCTAACATCTTTATGGCGGCCGGTGAGCAGCTTTAGCAGCACATAGCTGAGCATACCGAAGGTAATTCCATCAGCAATGCTGTATGACAGGGGCATGATGATGATGGTAAGAAATGCCGGGATAGCTTCAGT
>JBEPYD010000337.1:0-5078 GCA_041641575.1 Bacteroidales bacterium | reverse complement strand
GTATGCCATGAAGAAGACACAACATCCTTTTCTATCTATTGCAAAAGATCTGTTATTTATTCCAGACACCTTAAATTACATGCTTACAGGCGTTAAAAAGACTGAATTTACATTTGCAACTACCTCCCAGCTGTATAACCCTGTAAAACAAGCATGGGAAAAAGAATTATTTGAAGCACTGGAAGTCCCTGTTGAACTGATGCAGGAAGTGGTAAAACCCGGAACCATTATTGGAGAATTAAATCATTACATCTCTGCGGAGACCGGCATGCCGGCAGTACCTGTTACCGCAGTTGCATCGCATGATACAGCCTCAGCCATCGTTTCAATCCCGGCTACCGATGACGAATGGGCGTTTATCAGTTCCGGCACCTGGTCCCTGATGGGAGTTGAAAATAAAGAGCCCCTGATAAATGATTTATCTTCAAAATATAATTTTACAAATGAGGGAGGTGCTGAAAATACCTACCGTTTTCTCAAAAATATCTCCGGCCTCTGGTTATTGCAACAAAGCAGAAAAGCATGGATGAAAACCAGAACATACAGCTACCCGGAACTTGTAGAAATGAGTACAACGGCTGAGCCTTATTTTGCCTTTATTGATGTAGATGCCCCGGAATTTGTGAATCCACCCGATATGCCTGCAGCTATAAGTAATTATTGCAAAAATACGGGTCAGCCCATTCCCGAAAACCATGCACAAATTGTGAGAATTATACTGGAGGGTCTTGCGCTAAAATACCGCAATGTGCTTGATCAGTTGAGAGAAGTAACGGGTAAAAAGATATCAAAAATCCATATTATTGGTGGCGGCACACAAAACCATCTTTTATGCCAATTTACCTCTAATGCCTGCCAGCTCCCGGTTGTGGCAGGTCCTGCAGAAGCCACTGCTGCTGGTAATATTATGATGCAGGCATTAGCCGTGAATGAAGTCTCCTCCCTTCAGGAAATAAGGAACATCATCCATGCATCCTTTGATCTGGATCATTACAATCCCCGTGATAAAGAAGACTGGGATCAGGCCTATGAAAAATATAAATCAATCGTTTTATAACAGCATCCCAAGTGAATTAAATTTTCCAAACACACAATAACCTAAAACAGAAATGAAGGAATCAACCATTGAAAAAAGCTATGCAATAGCAAAAGAGATTTACCAGGAACTGAATATCGATACCGATAAAGTGCTGGAAACCCTTGCAAACCTACAAATATCAATACATTGTTGGCAGGCGGATGATGTAGGGGGATTTGAAACTGAGGATGCAGCCCTTAGTGGCGGTGGCATTCAGGCTACCGGAAATTTTCCCGGAAAAGCCCGTTCCCTGAAAGAATTACGTGCCGATGTCTCAAAAGCGCTATCTCTCATTCCTGGTAACCACAGGTTAAATCTACATGCCAGTTATGGCGACTTTAATGGAAAAAAAGTAGATAGAAATGAGATTGAAAACAGCCATTTTGAATCATGGGTTGAATGGGCGAAGAAAGAACATGTAAAACTTGATTTTAATTCCACCTGTTACTCGCACCCCAAAGCAAATGATGGATATACCCTTTCCAGCCTGGACAGTTCTATTCGCCAATTTTGGATAGAACATGTAAAAAGATGCAGGGAAATAAGCGAATATTTAGGTAAAGAATTAAATTCTCCTGCTATTCACAACATATGGGTGCCAGATGGATCAAAAGACCTTACCGTGAACCGATACATCCACCGAAGCCATTTAAAAGACTCGCTGGATGAGGTATTCACTAAAGAATATGATGCCTCTCATATGAAAGATAGCATTGAAAGTAAGTTATTTGGCATTGGAAGTGAAGCTTTTGTGGTTGGAAGCCATGAATTTTATATGGGATATGGTATTGCTAACAATAAAATGATTTGCCTGGATATGGGGCATTTTCATCCTACAGAACTTGTTGGCGACAAAATATCCAGTATGCTGCTTTTTGTAGATGAGCTGATGTTGCATGTAAGCCGTGGCGTAAGGTGGGACAGCGACCATGTTGTAATATTAAATGATGAAATAAACCTGCTTACGCACGAAGTGGTGCGCGCCAATGCCCTAAACCGGGTAAACGTGGGACTTGATTTCTTCGATGCAAGCATTAACCGCGTTGGTGCTTATGTTACGGGCACACGTGCAGCACAAAAAAGTTTCCTGTTAGCACTTCTGGAGCCCGTGCAGAAAATAAGAGATTATGAGAATGAAGGCAAATATTTCGAAAAACTGGCCTTGATGGAAGAAGTAAAATCGAAACCTTTTGGTGCGGTTTGGGATTATTTCTGTCTTAAAAATAATGTACCTGCGGCTGAAGATTATATTTCAGAAATACAGCAATATGAGAAACAGGTGCTCAGCCAAAGAAGATAAATTGCATTAAATATTATCAAAAAAAGGAGGCCGGGAAATTAGCCTCCTTTTTTTATTTCCTTAGGTTTAGGTCGACTTTTACAGACTTAGGTTGTAAAGAATTTTTTAATCTTCATCAGACACGCATCTAAAACCTGTATGACTTAAACCCGTATCCTGTGTTGATTTCATGCGCCTGGCCACCCTGTAACCCGAACAATAAGAATCATTACATAAAAACGAACCACCCCGGGTTACTCTTTTAACAGCATAAGGTTCCTGTGGGTCAAAACTTTCTTCGGGTCCTTTTGGGTTAATTGTCAAATCCGATTTTGCTAGCTCTTTATAGTATTCATAATGATACAAATCATAACACCATTCCCAGACATTACCTGCCATATCATAAAGTCCATAGGGATTAGGCTTGTAGCTTTTCACTGGCGCAAGACCATAAAAACCATCTCTTTCTGTATTATTTGCCGGAAAAGTCCCCTGCCATGAATTGGCTTTGGGGTCGCCTTCATCAATATGTTCATTTCCCCATGGGTAAATCTTATCCTCCATTCCTCCACGAGCGGCCCATTCCCATTCGGCTTCGGTAGGCAGCCTTTTGCCAGCCCATTCACAATAAGCCATGGCATCAAACCATGAAACATGTACAACAGGGTAATCATCTTTACCCTGAATATTACTGTCCGGTCCGGTGGGATGTTTCCAGGATGCGCCCTGTTTCCACTCCCACCACTGTGAATAGTCGTTCAGGTTTACCTGGTGTCCGGGTGATGAAAACACAAGCGAAGCGGGTACAAGCATTTCATCCGGAGGCTTAGGTGTGCCCGGAGGCAACTGCTTTTTTATTTCTTCCCAATCAGGTTTGCGTTCTGCAATGGTAATATATCCGGTAGCCTCAACAAATTCTCTGAACTCAGCATTTGTGACCTCAGTTGCATCCATCCAAAAACCATCCAGTTTCACCTGATGCTTGGGGAACTCATCCGGATCGGCCTGGTCATTATCACCTCCCATCATAAAAGTACCGCCGGGAATCCATACCATACCTTCTTTATGAGATTTTCTATTACTATTGCTTTTGGTTGTATCCGGATTTTCTGTCATAAATCGTGATCCGGTTTTAGGGGTGCAACAGGAAGCACTATCAACATTTACAGATGTAACTTCAGAATGATCCTTTGAATTGTTACTCTCTTCTGCATTCCGGCAAGAATAGCAACCAACAGCAAGGATCAGTATTACGGGAATTAAAAATTTTATTTTATTCATGTGCATCTGTTTATATTTAAATAAGCGCAATGTTATTGAAAATATTGCAATTTGAAATCAAAAATCAATAATTTCAGGGCAAGCTTTGTTTCTATAACTTTTCCCTGAGAAAGTTTCCCGTAAAAGAACCGCTTACTTCTGCAACTTCTTCAGGTGTTCCCTCACAAACAATGTTCCCACCCGTTTTTCCACCTTCAGGTCCAAGATCAATGATCCAGTCTGCTGATTTTATAACCTCCATATTATGCTCAATCACCAATACTGTATGCCCACGCTCAATCAGGTCCTGAAAAGCAGTTAAAAGTTTTTCAATATCATGAAAATGGAGGCCCGTGGTAGGTTCATCAAAGATAAACAACCGATGCTCCGAGGGCGATTCCCTGCCAAGAAAAGTGGCAAGTTTAACCCGCTGACTTTCCCCTCCGCTAAGTGTGCTGGAAGACTGACCAAGCGTAATATAACCCAAACCTACATTAGCCAGTGGCTGAAGCCTTTCCGTCACCTTTTGTGCCGTTTTATCTTTCGTTGAACCAAAAAATTCTATGGCATCATCAACCGTCATTTCTAAAACTTCAAATATACTTTTATTATGAAATTTCACTTCCAGTACTTCATCTTTAAATCTCTTTCCTCGGCAGCTCTCACACACCAGTGTAACATCTGCCATAAATTGCATTTCAACATGAATAACTCCTTCACCAAGGCACTCTTCACACCTTCCGCCATCTACATTAAATGAAAAATGAGAAGGCTTCAGATTATTATAATATGCCGATTTTTGAGATGCATACAATTTTCTGATTTCATCATAAGCTTTTATGTATGTTACCGGATTAGACCGGCTCGAGCGCCCAATTGGGTTCTGATCCACAAATTCAACATTTTGCAAACGCTTTAAATCGCCCTGCAATGAACTAAATGACCCCGCTCGTTCTCCGGTACCATTGAGCTTTCTTGATAGTGCAGGAAACAAAATATTTTTAACCAGGGATGATTTCCCGGAACCACTTACACCTGTTATTACAGTTAAAACGTGCAGTGGAAACTTCACATTTATTCCTTTCAGGTTATTTTCCACCGCACCCAGAATCTCAATATAATGGTTCCATTTTCTCCGCTTTGGAGGCACCTGAATGGTTAGATCACCCTTCAGATATTGTGCAGTATAGCTTTTGCCGGCATCTCCATTCATCATTGCAGGGTTACCCTGAAATATTACCTGTCCGCCATTTGTACCCGCATCCGGACCGATGTCTATAAATTCATCGGATGCACGAATGATTTCTTCATCATGCTCAACAACAACCACGGTATTTCCTAACTCTTTCAGTTTTGTTAAAACATGAATCAACCGATGGGTATCCCTGCTGTGAAGGCCTATGCTTGGTTCATCAAGGATATACAAGGATCCAACAAGGCTACTGCCCAGTGATGTTGCCA
>JBEPYD010000336.1:0-5097 GCA_041641575.1 Bacteroidales bacterium | reverse complement strand
TCTGATTTCATGCCGTGTTCCGGCTGTGTTGGCTTCAAAAACTGTATCATTCACAGCTACTTTAGCCTTAACGGGATGCAGGGTGGTAAACCAAATGGTGGCCTCATCAGGTTTCAGAATATTTACAAAAGGTCCTTCAATGATGGTATTCACCACATTTATTTTTCGTTTGGCCTCAAAAGCTACCTTCCCATCATAAATCATATTCCCTTTATCGTCTACTATGCGGTAACCCAGTAGCCCTGTGCCACTCTCTTCCCATCCGGTCATGTCGTACCTTCCGGTAAATGTGTTCCGGATGTCAACATTTGCTTTTCCTTCAGTGATTTCTGCTGTACGCTTAAAATACACGGGCAATGGATGTTTGGAATCCTCCAAATGAATAAGGCCATAATAGAGTGTTCCATTGAGCGTGGGTGCATCAAAATCAAATTCCAGGCCATCCCTGGTCCCGTCTACACCGGAGATAATTTGTTCCAGGGTCATAAACGGAGGGAAATCTATTGCCGGAATGGTTTTGTCCTGCAATGTAAATGTAAGATTTCCATCCTCATCATAAGATAAGTCTTTGTAAACAGCAGGAATTTCATGTTGTGCATTAATGCTGGTAAATGAAAACATCAGAGATACAACCAGATAAAACAGAGGGTAACGCATATCAAACATTTTTTAAGAAGAATTACGCTTAGTTTCCTTTCACCAAAGCCGGGAAATAATATAATTTTTTGCCTGCTGTTACGTACAATGTTTTGCCATTGGGTCCGCCAAAGGCTACATTGGTGGTACCGCCTGGAAAAGCTACACGTCCTAAGTAATCACCTTCAGGAGAAAATACCAGCAGACTTTTGGCAGCTGTGCAATACAGGTTGCCATGCTCATCCACTTTCATACCATCGGGATTACCGCTAATTTCAGGCAACGGATTGTCAATAAATTTAACCTTCTCCGTTACTTTAAGGTCATCGTTTAGGGTGTAGCGCATCCAGAAACGTTTGGCGCCACGCATGTTTTTTATGCCTCCTTCAAATTGAATGTTTCCTACGTACAGGTATTTTTCATCAGGCGAGAGGGCAATGCCATTTGGGGTTTTAAGGGTGCTGTCCACCAGGTGGAGCGTGCCGTCTTTTAAGAGGAAAACACCATTGAACATCAACTCCCTTTCTTCTGAGGTGAAATTTCCTTCCAGTCCCCAGGGAGGGTCGGTAAAGAAGATAGCTCCGCTGCTGTGCAAGGCGAGGTCGTTGGGGCTGTTCAGTTTTTTTCCATTGTAATGGGATGCGAGTACAATTTTATCGCCTTTTACCGTGTACCTGGTCAGCGTGCGGGTGCCATGCTCGCAGGCCAGCAGGTTGCCATCGTTGTCAAAAGCCAGTCCGTTTGAATTACCGCTTGGGCTGATGTAAGGTTTAGCGCTATCACCCGGCACCCATTTGTAAATAATGTTGGCCGGAATATCGCTAAAAAGCAGGTAGTCTTCTTCTGCCCACACGGGACCTTCGGTAAATCTGAATTCCTGTGGAATGCTTGATATCTCTGTATCGGCTGCTATCAGTTTATAGAAAGCATCAGTTTCAGCTTCTATCGTTACATCTTGCGCCAGTAATCCGATAGAGGGCGCTAAAAAGGCAAAAAGGCAAATAATTTTTCTCATGTTGGTAGGTTTTTATTCGGTAAAAACAACCCCTAAGGGGCAATGTTCATCAGCCGGTATGGGTTTCCAGTTTGGCTTCTAAAATACTGCAGAAATCCAGCACATCTTCCTCGGATGTATCGAAAGAAGCCATCAGGCGCACCTCTGCACGTGATTCATTCCAAATGTAAAAAAAATATTCATTTTGCAAGGATGCAATGGTCTCCCGCGGCAGTATCACAAAAACACCATTAGCCTGCACCGGCTGTGTAATTTCCACACCCGGAATTTCGCCAAGCTTTTCTGCCAAAAGGCCGGCCATGGCATTGGCATGTGTTGCGTTTTTATGCCAAAGATTATCTTCGAAATAAGCAATGAATTGTGCGCCCATGTAACGCATTTTAGAGGCCAGTTGCATGCCCTGCTTGCGCAGATACTTGAAGTTTTTTGCCAGCGCAGGGTTCATAAATACAATGGCCTCGCCATACATCATGCCATTTTTAGTACCTCCAAAAGAGAGGATATCCACGCCGGCATCCCTGGTAAAGGATTTAAAATCACTGTTGAGCGCCACGGCGGCATTGGCAATGCGGGCACCATCCATGTGCAGATACATGTCATGGTCGTGAACCAGGTCTGCGATGGCTTTTATCTCTGCAGCAGTGTAGAGCGTTCCCATTTCGGTTACCTGGGTAATGGAAACCAGCCCGGGCTGGCTGTGGTGTTCAAAATCAAAGCCATGCAGGTGTTTTTTGATGCTTTCAGGGGTGAGTTTGCCATCTGATGTAGGTATTGACAACAATTTACAACCGCTGAATTTTTCCGGGGCACCACATTCATCCACGTGGATATGCGCGGTTTCAGCACAAATTACGGAATTAAATGATTGTGAGATGGCAGTAATACCCAACACGTTGGCCGCTGTGCCGGTAAACACGAAAAATGTTTCCGTATCGTTGCCAAAAATAGTTTTGAATTTTTCCAGGGCAGTTTTGGTATATACATCATCGCCATAGCCAATGGTATGCCCCTGGTTGCAGGCAGCCATGGCTTCCAGTATCCGTGGGTGCACGCCGGCATTGTTGTCGCTTGCAAATCCTCTTTTATTCATTTTAAGGTGTGTTTATATTTCTATAATTCCATTGTTTACATTGGTCTAAAGTATAAAATACTTTTTACTTGAATTAAGTTTGAGATACTTTTTAATATTTAAATTCTGCCGCTCTTCCGAATTTGCAACCCTTTCACCTTTCCGCTCTTCCGGATTTGCAATCCGGGAACAAATAACCGCCCACCGCTCACCTTTGCGCTCTTCCGGATTTGTAATCCTGGCGTACAAGTGCGTGCCTCAATAATACTGCTTGCAGGATATTGAAATAATTGAATAAACAATGGATTTCAAATCCATAACTATAGACTTTCGGATTGCAAATCCGAAAGAGCCGAGGGGACTTAATACAGGATTTGTAATCCTGAAGTACAAGTACATACCATTAAAAGTTTAAATACTTAATGCTTGTATAGTATGCCTGATTGCTAAATATTTAGAAGATTGAATAATGATATATGGATTGCAAATCCATAACTATAGACTTTCGGATTACAAATCCGGAAGGGTATAATCCCAGGATTTGCAATCCGAAAATTGGCCCAATGATTTGATATCCAAAGTATTTTTATCATATTTGTAATATGGGTATAAAGAGCAAAATAACTGCAGGCTACAAATATTTTATAACAATCACTGTATTAGATTGGATAGATGTATTTACCAGACCCCGTTACAGGCATATAATAATTGATTCATTGGAGTATTGCCAGAAGCAAAAAGGATTAATCATACATGCCTGGTGCCTTATGAGTAATCATATTCATCTTATTCTAGATGCTAAAGAAGGTTATAACCTGTCTGAAATTATAAGGGATTTTAAAAAATATACCAGTAAGGAGATAATTAAAGCTATACAGGAATATCCAGAAAGCAGGAGGGATTGGATGTTAAATAGATTCGAATTTGCAGGCAGATATGATAAGAAGATAACAAGATATAAATTTTGGCAAGATGGCAATGACCCCAAAGAAATACATACAACAGGGTTTTTAGAACAGAAGATAGACTATATTCACAACAATCCTGTTGAAGCTGAAATAGTTGATAACCCGGAAGAATACAGATATAGTTCTGCAAGAGATTATTATGGGCAAAAAGGATTACTAAATATTGAGAAGATTGAATAATGATATATGGATTGCAAATCCATAGTTATAACTTTCGGATTACAAATCCGAAAGAGCCAGGTAGCTAAGGGAGTGGGGAAGTTGCCAACAGATCTCATCGCCCGCTCTTCCGGATTTGCAATCCGGAAGCACTTAAAACAGGATTTGTAATCCTGAAGTACAAGTACATACCATTAAAAGTTTAAATACTTAATGATCGTGTAGCATGCCTGATTGCTAAATATTGAGAAGATTGAATAATGATATATGGATTGCAAATCCATAGTTATAACTTTCGGATTGCAAATCCGAAAGAGCCAGGTAGCTAAGGGAGTGGGGAAGTTGCCAACAGATCTCATCGCCCGCTCTTCCGGATTTGCAATCCGGGAGGACTTAATACAGGATTTGTAATCCTGTAGTTTTAGTACAAGTGCGTGCCTCAATAATACTGCTTGCTAAATATTGAAATAATTGAATAAACAATGGATTTCAACCATAACTATTGGCTTGAAAGAGCTGAGGGTATTATATGTCAGTCGTTTTTAAAACAACTCATCATACTTCGTCCACAGCAGGTCACCCAGCTCCCAGGCTTTTGAAACCACGGTTTCTCCCTGTTCATTGGTGTATTTGGTAAGGAATTCAATGGTTTTTGCCGGATTTTTAGCTTTATACATCTCCAGTGCTTCTTTTTCTATGGCTTCCTGATCTTCAAATAATTGTGTTTGCATAGGCAGCCATACGGCATCAAGGTCGTGGCGCATATCGCCCCAACGTTGCGCAGCCAGGGTGCCCAGCCGGTTAAATGCCCACCAGGCTGATTCCGTAGTATATCCATTGGGACGTCCCGGGGTTTTGTATGACTTTGGCAGGTCGGTTACACTTCCGTACACGGGAATATAAATGGAATTGGCCACATTATCCTGGGCGAGCCATACCACACCACCAATCTCATCCGGCAGCCAGTCGCGTAATTGTATAATGGTGGCATACATGGTATACCATCGTGCAATGGTGCGTTCGCCACGCCAGCCCCAGCCACCGTTAATGTCAAGGAGTTTGTTCATATCGTAAGGCATGTGGGGATTGGCAAGCGGCGAAATGATGGTTTTGCCATCCTCATCGGTTACCGTAAGGTTTTTAGTCATGTCAAATTCAGTTCCTTCATAATAATCTTTAAACACATCCACCATCATTTGCAGGGTTACCAGGGTATCCGGTTTAACGGAGAAGGGATAATTCTCTGCACG
>JBEPYD010000335.1:0-5105 GCA_041641575.1 Bacteroidales bacterium | reverse complement strand
GCTGCTGAATTTTAACACCAAAAGCATCATCGCGCACACTTGTTTCTGCTATCAGGTGTTCAATGGCATACCCGTTGGTATTAATATGTAACTGGCCTGTTAAGCCTTCAAAATTCTTGTTTTTGTATGGCCTGTAGGATATTATAAAAACAGTATCCGTATTTTTATAAATGGTATCTTCCAGAAGGAAAAAATATTTGTTTGTACTCCCCTTTGCCAGCGGACTTAGAAAAGAGTACTGCAGCACTTCAACAAAATCATTATAAAATGAAAAAGATTGCATTTGTGTAGCCAAGAGTGAAAAAGAAGGGTTTTGCAATCCGCTTACGCGGGATGCCACCACGGTTTCAAGGTTCCTGTCGGGCTTCATATATTCGCGCTTATTAACCGCTTCAAGCAAAAAAATATGTTGTTTGCGAAAAAAGCGCTGCATCCGCATAAAAGTGGAATCTGTCGGGGTTATTAAGGTATCCTGCCCCTGCATTTTAAGGCTGTCCACTTTCTGATTTCTTCTTTCCAAAACAGAAGTATCAATGGTAAAATGCATCCGGTTGTATGCATAATAAGAAAAAGAAGGCAGGTTTTCAGGATTGTTCAGGTCTTTATTTTCTATGGCAGCATGTATGATTCTATGTGCCGGATTTATGCCAGGTAGCACTTTTACTTCCGAAATATCATAAGCAGTAGGTTTAAGTTTCACAAGTAATGGCTTCTCCCCAATATCATCTTTTGAAATAACTTTTTTTTCATATCCCAGGAAACTGAACCGGAGGTATTGAAAATCATCCCTAAGCCGAATGCCGAATTCACCATCCATATTGGTTACAACACCGTGCTGGGTGTTGTTATATACAACATTGACAAATGCAAGCGGTTGGTTTGTTTTAGCATCTACAACCTTACCTCTGATAAAATTGGGCTGTGAAAACAGGCTCTGCGATAATAAAAAACACAATAAGAAGAACAGGATATGCCGCATACAATCTTTGTAGAAACGAATTTCCTCAAAGATCGTATTTTTTAAACTTATTAACCCGTTTAATTTACGAAATAATTTCCCAATGCCATGAGTACTGAAATTTGTTGGGTAGTAAGTAATTCAGGGATATTCAATACCTTAACATCCCTATAGCTGCGGTTGGAAAATGCATACCTAATTGCCGAAGGGGTTCACGGCGCCGGTCGTCGGTTAAGTCCTCATACTCTATCATCTCACCAATAACATCCACAACCAGGCCTACCTTCAGATTGTAAGAAGTAAGTTTGACCAGAATTAAATCTTTTCACTTTAACATTGTTTTGTTTTCTGGATTTATCACTTTTTAGAGGTCGATAAAGAGGAATGTATTACTGTTTGCTTTTTATTTGGCTAAAAAAAAATTAGCTATATGCGTCAATCCGTATATCACACGGGAATTATTTTTTAAACAAATGTAATGGCAGGTGTTATTCTGTGAAAGGGTAGAAATACGCAAATGTTTGTTGTTTCAGTTTTTGCATTCAATCGAATTACTGCGTATTTTCACCCATTAAAGTTAAAAAGCCCTTAGAGAAGCATATGCCAAACCAATTTTTCCAGTTTAAACAATTCAGAATTAACCAGGATAAATGTGCGATGAAGGTAGGTACTGATGGTGTATTGCTGGGTGCCTGGACCAATGTTGCACATAAGAAAAGAGTGCTCGACATTGGCACCGGCACCGGTCTGCTAACACTTATGCTAGCCCAGCGCAGCAATGCAGATATCGATGCCATAGAGATTGAAAAATCCGCATTTGAACAAGCCTGTGAAAATATAAAAGCATCGGAATGGAAGAACCGTATACGCATCAAAAATTTATCTTTCAGGAACTTTATACTGGAAAAGCCTGAAAAATATGATTTGGTAGTATCCAATCCTCCTTACTTTGTAGACAGCTTACCTTCAGACAACCCACAAAAAAATACTGCCCGCCATACCCAAAGCCTTTCCTACAGGGACATATTACACCATGCCAAAAGCCTGCTGACAACGCAGGGGAATCTTGCCCTGATACTTCCGGCTTTGCAGGAAAAGAAATGCAAGGTGGAAGCAATAAGTGCAGGACTGTATTTAAATGAGATCCTTTGGGTGAAACCCACGCCAGACATAGCACCCTCCCGGGTACTTTTGAATTTCTCTTTTGTACAGAAACCCGCCCAAGAAGCCACCATCATTATTGAGGAATACGGCAGACACCAGTATTCAAAGGCCTATAAAAACCTGACAAGGGATTTTTATTTGCATTTTTAACCCATGCGTCTTGGGGGCTATTCTGGCAGAGCTTTTTATACTTGGCGTCAATAGGGCTCTATTGAAACTAACGCAATTGCCTCTATCTTTTTTTCAATACATTTTTATAAGTTTTTTCATGTCCTTGTCAGGAAGGTTCTGTCAATCCAATTGTAAGCGTTGAGTTTATTCTTTATCATTCGGTAGAAGGCTCCTTAGATTTGTTTTGGGGTCCAGCCCAATCCTTTGTCTAAACGTTCAAAATTTTGACATCTTTCCAAAAATAAACCATGCATAGGATTTCATTAGGAAAAATCAGTAATACCTGGTTGCTCTTTCTATAATATCCCTGGCCAACTTTAATGATTCATACCAGGTTTCATCCATTCTTAAAGGAGCAACATTTTCAGTATCCTGCGCCAGGAACGACTGCAAAAATGCGGTTACAAGTGCCTTCCGGTCCGGCACTAAATATCCAGGTTCGCCAGAAGTGTTTTCTTTCAATAAATCAATATTCTTAATTTTATTGTAGTTGTAAAAAATCATTTCAGCTTCCCCAGTTACAGAGGCAGGCCCGATAAAAAGATTAGCGGTATTGCCATTCTGAAATTCGATTCTTGTTTGAAAAAGATCAATGTAACGGTGATAAATATTTATGCCCGTGGTAAAAAATCTTCTTACAGGAGAGGCTGCAGCAAATAAAATCATAGACAAATCATCTGTTAACCAGTGAAAGATTTGCTCCTGTGGCACATCCGCTTCTCCTGCAAGGTATCTGTGGTTAAACTCAACATATGGCGCGGGCTTCTCTGCATGAATTGCAGATATATACGCCGGATGAAACATGTGTGCACTCCCGGCAAACAATTGGGTATCGGCTTCAGCAGAGAGTTTTAATAACGTACGCGCTTGCAGTGCATCCAGAAAATAAGTTTGAAACAGTAAAATATCAAGCGATCTTTTTATACAAAAGGAAATTGGCTCAAAAATATCAGCACCGTGTGCATTATCAATGATAACCTTGTCCACATTTCGTGTAAACGCCTCTATATCTACATATGTTTTTATTTGCTGGGGCAATTGATCAATGGGTTCAGAGGTTGCATCAAATACAAGAACACTGCATTCACAATTCTCTTTTAAAGTATTGTTAATATATAGTTGAGAAGTAAGGTAGGAAGCAACTCCAAAAAAGCCAATATTTATCATAATTTTGCAAGCATTGAATACAAACTTAAGATATTTTAAAATACAGGAATCGCATATCTGAATTAACTTTTCAACATACAATCTGTTGAAAGAATCAGAAAGGCTTGATTATAAATATATGGCAGACACTTTTCAACACAAAGGCTTACGGCAAAAACTTATACAATTGTTGCGCAAGAAAGGCATTGCCGATGAAGCTGTTCTTGAGGCAATCAACAGGGTGCCGCGCCATGAATTCATGGACAGCGGGTTTATTCGGTTCTCTTATCGCGACCAGGCTTTCCCCATAGGTGCCGGGCAAACCATTTCACAGCCCTATACCGTAGCATTTCAGACAAGTTTACTCCAGGTAAAACCGCTTGAAAAAGTACTTGAAATTGGCACAGGATCAGGATACCAGACTGCTGTTCTCCTGGAACTGGGAGCCAAAGTATTCACCATTGAACGCCAGCGCGAGCTTTTTATTAGCACACAACAAATGCTGCCTGCACTGGGCTATTCGCCACATTTCTTTTATGGTGATGGCTTTGAAGGACTCCCCTCGTATGGTCCGTTTGATAAAATCCTGATTACAGCAGGAGCCCCTTATATTCCTGAAAAGCTTAAAGAACAATTGAAAACCGGTGGCCGGATGGTAATTCCAGTGGGTACGGAAGACAGGCAAAGCATGCTGGTGGTGGATAAAAAATCAAATGAAGAATTTGAAACTTCCACACATGGTGATTTTGTATTTGTTCCTCTGCTAAAAGGTAAATCAGGCTAATTTTATAAACTGAAAAAGTACAACTATGCTAAAATTAAAACAATTTGCATTTAATGAATTTATGGTAAACTGCTTTGTTCTGTATAGCGAAACAGGCGATTGTGCCATCGTAGATGCCTCCTGCAGCAATGAAAGCGAAAATCAGGTACTTTCATCATTCATAAAAGAAAATCAACTTACTCCAAAACTTCTAATCAACACACATTGCCATGTCGATCATCTTTTGGGTAATAAATTCATTTATGATGAATACGGCCTATCAACAGTCTGCCATACCCTGGATGTATTTCTGATAGATGAAGCCGTGCAGCATGCCGCCATGTTTGGCATGAAGGCTGAAAAACCTCCGGCACCCGGCAAATTTATTGATGAAGGTGATAAGCTTGAAATTGGCAATGAAAAGCTACAAATTTTTCATGTTCCCGGCCACAGCCCGGGGAGTGTGGCTTTATATAATGCTGAGGCCGGTATATGCATTACCGGTGATGCCTTGTTTAATGGCAGCATAGGCCGTACCGACCTGCCAGGTGGCGACTACAACACCCTGATAGACAGCATTCGGCGAAAGTTATTGATTTTACCTGACGAGGTCAGAATTTTCCCCGGGCACGGACCGGAATCCACCATAGGCAATGAAAAACAATCCAATCCTTTTCTGCAATAAAGAGACTGCAGGTTTTGTTAAACATAGTCATTGTGCAATATAATTTCAGACCAAGGACATATTTTTACCGTTTTATTTTAAAGAAAATTTTTTAAAAGCAACAGCATGAATCCGGATACATTTCCATACCGCCACATAGGCCCCCGCAGCAATGAGATTGAACGCATGGCAAAATCTCTTGGTGCAGAAACTCTCGATGCTCTGATCAATAAAACCAT
>JBEPYD010000334.1:0-5106 GCA_041641575.1 Bacteroidales bacterium | reverse complement strand
TGAGGTGGTTGAAAAAAACATGAAAAGAACGGAAAGTAAGAAGCAAACAAATTTTGAAGCCCAACATCGTTTAGGAAACGGTGATTTAAGAAATGTACACATATATTCATCACCTACAATTTTTCACAATAAAAAGATGCTTTTTTCCACTATAATTGATACCACGGAACAGCACGAACATTTAATAAGGATAAAACAAAATGAGAAAAACCTAAAGGAATTAAACGCCACCAAAGATCGTTTTTTCAGCATCATAGCACACGATTTGCGTAATCCGTTTAACTCTTTAATGGGCTTCAGCGATATTATCCTGCGAAACATCAGGCAGAACCGACTGGATCAGGTGGAGCATCATGTAAATATCATGAATAAAGCTGCCACACAGGGCTCTAACCTTTTGAACAACCTGCTGGAATGGTCGCGTTCACAATCTGGCAGAATACAATTTGCACCTGAAAATCATAATTTATTTGTAATTGCTGATAGTGCTGTTGAAATGCTTACCGGGCAAGCCCGGGAAAAAGATATTGAACTTGCAGTAGATATTGCCCCCTCCCTGGGTGTATTTGCCGATGCCAATATGCTGCATACCATTCTGCGTAATTTAATCTCAAATGCCATTAAATATACGCCTAAGAATGGTAAAATAACCATCCATGCTGAACCCGTTAAAGAAGGAATCAACATTGGAGTTACTGATACCGGTGTAGGTATTGCTGAAGCTGATCAAAAAAGATTGTTTAAGATTGAAGAAGACTTTTCAACTCCCGGCACGTCCAATGAGGCTGGCACAGGCCTGGGACTGATCCTATGCAAGGAATTTGTAGAAAAGCACCGGGGAAAAATCTGGCTCAACAGCAAGGTAGGTGAAGGCACTACGTTTGCTTTTTTTATACCTGAAAAGTAATTTCACGCATTGGAAATGCGCACCAGGGGAAGCATTCCAGGGTAAGGAATGACCGCCACAAGTGGAAAACACTTGCAGCAGGATGCTTGGGAAGGTAGTTGGTTATTGGGTTACTGGGTTACCTGGTTATTGGGTTACTTTCAGCGCCCTGAAAGGGCAGGTTATTTCAGCACAGGGCAGCGCCCTGTGGCAGCATGTACGGTATTCTTCCGTGGCAAAAACAACCATTTATTGAAAAACATTTCCCGGGCCTGCCACGGAATTGCCATTAATTCGGGTGAAAATACGTCTCGCATTGGAAATGCGCACCAGGGGAAGTATTTCAGGGTAAGGAATGACCGCCACAAGTGGAAAACACTTGCGGCAGGGTGCGGGGGAAAGTGGGCAGACCCCATTATAAACTTTCGGACACTAAGTAATGCTTTTCTGCAAATGAAAATAAAATTCTGTGCCTTCGCCCGGGGCACTCACAAATGATAAATCCTTTCCATGCTTTGCCAGAAATTCTTTACATAATATCAGCCCAAGACCATTCCCTTTTTCATTCAATGTTCCGGATGATGCCGACTTTTTATCAATGCTGAACAAACTCCCGTGCATATCCTTGGGTATGCCTATGCCATTATCTTTAACTGAAATCTTTACAGCACCTGCATCTTCAAAGGCCGATATACTAACTTTACCACCCGGCTCGGTAAATTTAAACGCATTATCTACCAGGTTTCGCAGGATGGTCTGCAGCATATCCTTATCGGCAACGGCTTTAAGTGATTCTGGTACTGTCATTGTAAAGGTAATCTCCTTACGGGATGCACGGCCATTGGCATGCTCAATTAATTCGCTGAACAGCGGTTTTAATTCCAACAGGCTGGGATTAAAGGCAATGGTTCCTGTTTGTGCGCGCGACCATTCCAACAGGTTTTCAAGTAAATCAGAAGCTTTCTCTGCACTTTCGGCAATAATGTTAATCAGCTTTTCACGCTTTTGCTCATCGTACGTTTTATGATTTTTTTTCAATAGATTGGAGAACCCTTTTATGGCATTGAAAGGACTGCGCAAATCGTGGGCGATGATACTGAAGAATTTATCCCGTGTCTTGTTCAGTTCCATTAACTGTTGCTTCTGCCGCGATATTTCGGTGATATCTACATATGTTATTAGTACACCATATCCTTTAAGCGGAAGGGGAACGGCACTTACAGAAATCCAGGAAACCTTCCCTTCTTTCTTTACCACACCCATTTCCTGTTCAGTAAAAGCTTTTTGTTCTTTAAGTGCCCGCACACTGGCAAACTCTTCTGGTGGCATTATGGTATGATCCGGCCGTATAATTCTCCATTCTTTATCGGCAAAATCCCGGTTCAGATGTTCCAGAAAGCTTATGCCAAGAATTCTTTCCGAAGCCCTGTTGCATTCAATAATGTTGCCTTGCTCATCGGTAATGCTAATGCCTATGCGGGAGAGTTCAAATACTGATTTAAACTTGATCTCACTCCGGCGCATTTCTTCCTCCAGATTTTTTCTTAGATTAATGTCCCGGTGTGTACCAACCATCCGCCCGGGCTTGCCCTCCGGGGTACGGGAAATTATACGTCCCCGGTCAAGTATCCATTTATATTCTCCGTTTTTACATAATACCCGGTGTTCATTCTCATAAATGTGAGATTTTCCTTCCATATGCGCATTAATGTCAGCAATTACAAGCGCTTTATCTTCCGGGTGCAAGCGCTTATCCCACTCCTCAAACCGGTTGGAGATTTCATCCTCTGCAAATCCAAGCATCGCCTTCCACTGTGGGGAAAAGTATACTTCTCCGGTAATGATATTCCAGTCCCAAAGTCCGTCTTTATTCCCATCAATGGCAAATTTCCAGCGCTCTTCGCTTTGTTGAAGCTCGTCTTGAACTTTCCGAATATGGGTATAATCTATCAGAAATGACACCACATATGTCAGCTCATCGTTGTCATTCATCAGCGGAATAATATTTTCAAGGAAGGTACATTCCTGCTGGTGTGTATCCCATATATTTTCGTCACAACCCAGGTTATACTTAAATTCATGTTCAAGGGCAATTTTGTCTTTGTAAACACGTCGGAATATCTCTTCAGCACCAGAAGTAATCGCAAACGGGTCGGTGAGCACATTGAATTTTCCTTTGCCAACTTCGCCATGCGCCAAACCCAGCAACTCTTGCTGCTTTTTATTCAACAGATAAGATGTACCGGATTTATCAAAAACCTGACACCCAATAGGCAGGCTCTGAAAAATCTGCTCGTATAAGCGCTTTTCTTCTTCCAGCTGTTTTATCCGCTCCCTTAGTGCTGTGGGAGTTTCATTCGGATTGGCCATAACTAAGGCAAGTTTTTAATTAGTTAGCTCTTTTCAAGTCTTTTATTAAGGAACGTAAAATTATAAAAATAATTTATTGAACATGTTTTAAATTACAAAAAGAAAGATTTTTACTAATATTAAAGGATAAATGTAATCAATCTAAATAAGTTTCATTTTCGTTTGTAATAAAACGTTACAAAATTCTTTTGCTATAAAGATTGCAATAAAACAATATAATGTGTCTGAAAAAATTATTGTATATTATTAAATGTTAGAGAAAAAAACATAGTCTAGCCACTTGTTAGTGCTTTGGGAAAAAAATTGACGCACTATGAACTATCAGCATTTATGGCTTTTGGGCACTATTATGGATTCACAAACTTTAATATATAACTATTGCTTATACTCTTTAGCTTTATAAAATAAATGCCTTTGGGTAATGCATGCACAGGTATTTTTGAATTGATATCAGGATAACTGAACGATAAAAGTATTTTTCCTCCTACATCTATAATCTCTATCTCATCTAAGTTATCTAAAGGTCCCTTTATCGTAATGAAATCGTTTGAGGGATTGGGAAATATCAAATATGGGTCATCACTTTTGAATACAGGAGACTTTAAAGGCAGTTCCGTGGCATCAACCTCCTCAATCGGCTTCCCTTCCCATGGGCAATATTGCTTTACAGTATCAACAAAATAAGGGGTGTTGGCATCAATATCAGAAAAAGGACAACCATCGCAAATTTCAATCGCAGCTTCGGCGAGCATCCATTCTCCTGGTTTAAAGTGCCAGTTAAAATTATGTGAAGCATTTGAATTATATCCACCATTTCCGTAATCAATTCGCCCAAGAATAAATCTTCTCGTATCAAAGGGTTTTACAATCTCATCCCTTACTTCGGCAATGAGCTCAGCATTCGCAGTCCATGCTAGAAATGAAGTGTCCTGCCAGTTTCCATGTCCACAACCCGCTCCACTAAATCTAAAAAACACAGTATCCTGAGCGTATAGCGAGAAAGGAAGCAGAAATATTATTAACCGAAGTATTCTCATAACTTTTTATTTAACTACATGTTACCAAACCAAAGTCGCTTTAAAATTGAAACCTGACAAAAAATCTACCTCTTTTTTACTTTTTGAAATTTTAGATCTGCTCATGGCCGCACAGTTATGGTTATGTTTTAAAATTAAAAAAAAAGGTTTTTTTGCTGAAACTAATTATAAACATTATTAAATAACATTGTGCTATCAAGTGCTTCTGTATCAAATCCAGGACATGTATTCCTCCCATCAATACCTCCAAATTCACATATTACCTCTCCCTCGCAATTATAAACTGAAATTATGCCATCAGGGCAATGGTAACATGGATCTATCCAGTATACATTTTCATCTTTATATCTATACATTATTATCTGTACTAACAAATCATTACCAGCAAGTTGCGCTTTCTTTTCCTTTAACCAGTTAATTTCAACCAAAGGATTATTTGAATCACATGGAATGTTATTTTTATCTACATTAGTCTCGCATGAAACTATTGAAATTAGAACGATAAGTAATAAAAAACAAAATCGTAATAACATAGCCGATATCATTTTAATTTATTAGATTGATGCATAATAAGTATTTTTGGTTGCGTATTTTTTTTTCTATACTCAACGGGCACCTAATTTCCTATACTAATAGATAAATTGATATATTTGAAAAATAATAAATTACTTATGAAAACGTACCGAAATATATTTTCTTCATTATTTATTGGATTTTATTTTATTTTTAGTTGCCTCGCTCAGAATCCAATTGTACCTCCAGGCACTTATTTTGCCGATCCCGCCGCCCACGTGTGGAGAGATGGCACCCTGT
>JBEPYD010000333.1:0-5126 GCA_041641575.1 Bacteroidales bacterium | reverse complement strand
GTGCTGAACTTTGCCCGAAGGGTAGTAGCTGTGATGGTAACTGTATGAATCCCGGCATTGGCGTAAGTATGTGAAGCGTCTCCTACAAGTCCAGTTTGGGTATTTCCATCTCCCCAGTCCACATTGTAAACATTAAGGGCATTATAGGGAAAATTAAGCCTAATGCTTTCATTAGCTGTAGTGGTTTCCCAAGTGGTGATGAACTCATGCTGAGCTAAGGCTGATTCGTGCAATAGTGAAAAGAATAAAATCGCAGAAATAATGGATAAAAAATTTTTCATGACACATTCATTTTAATTATTGATTAATTTGCCATGAAGTAGCATAAATAAGGGAATAAGTTTCCTATACCTTAGGGGTAGTTTTTGGGAATAGTGAGGAATCGCAGCAAAAACAATGAGCCAGATCATCATTTTTTAGCTGTATCAGCGGAAGAGAGGAGAGAGAGTATTATTTATTCAACTTTTACTGATGCTATCACTATAAATCTCATCAAATTTACAATCCCATTCAAAATAAAAAACCTCCTCTTTTTCGATAAAAGAGGAGGTTATTACCGGAGTATTTTTTAAATAGGGTATCTAATCATCTCCCGTATAGTATCTTTGGTGCAGAGCACCTGAATATTTTTAGCAAATCCGTAAATATTTTATGAAGGTGCAGCGCACCGTAATATTTCAAAGAATTATATATCACGGTGCGCTGCACCTACCTTTGGTTTTGTATTAATTGTTACTACAAATATTTTATCCTATTCATATCACGGGTTTTGATCGGATACCCCATATTTTTTAAAATTACTGAATTACAACTTTATGCGGTTTGCCGGAATCAATTCTTATGAAATAAATACCGGCAGGGATTTCAGATATTCTAAGACTTGATTTTTCCTTTTCTGCAGCCTGCTCTTTGATAATAATACCAGAAGTATTCAATAAATAAACCCTCTCTGCCTTTTCAAGTGCCGGGTATTCAATTGTAACCTCCTCAGCAGCAGGGTTAGGGTATATTTTTATCTTGCTGAAATTTGCGTCTTCGCTGATGTTTGTAGCATCATCAACATCGGTAATCGTCACTGTAAAAGTGCTCTCCAGAGTACTGTCATTGCCATCGGTAGTCTGTACCCGAATGTTATAGGATGATTTTACTTCATAATCAAAGACTTCCGATGCTTTTAACTGGCTGTCATCGATGGTAAAACTGGCGTTATCGCTATCACCTTCACCGGCTACCAGGGTGTAAGTATGGGTATCACCGGCATCAGGGTCTGTGGTGGAAAAACTACCAATGACATCCCCAATAGCATTGTTTTCTTCAATACTATTGGCCGATAATGAGATTGCCTCTGGTGCTTCGTTTACATCCGTTACGGAGATGGTGAAAACTTCCTCAAAAGTACCGCCATTGCCATCATTGGTTTTTACCCGGATGCTGAAGTTAGATTGGGTTTCGAAGTCAAATACTTCGGCTGCCTGCAGATCAGCGCCTGCAAGGGTAAAACTGGCGTTATCGTTGTCGCCCTCTCCTGCTACAAGGGTGTAAGTATGTGTATCATCAATATCGGGGTCTGTGGTAGAAAATGTACCAATCAGATCACCTACAGCATTGTTTTCGCTGATGGAACTGCTGCTCAACGCTATATCTGTAGGTGCACATAGCTTAGCATCGCCATTGAATGTCCATCCGTAATCAGTGATCAGGGTATTGCGGGCTGTTTCGCTGTTGCAATAATGAAGGCCAGCAACGCCTAATGTTATTCCCGACTGAACCGTTTGCCCGGCCCAACCTGCCAGGATGTTATCGTAGTTGGTGATGGACAACCCACTGTTATTGAACATGCTTCTCATGTCAGTAACACTGCTAATATCCCAGTCTCCCAAGTTTTGGTTAAAGTTGGCAGCATTGCTGAACATACCCAGCATATTGGTCACTCTTGTTGTGCTCCAACTACTAATATCCTGGTTGAAATTTTCTGCCCCATTGAAAACATTATTCATAAAAATTACGGAATCCGTATTCCAGGTGGATATATTTCCATTGAACTGTGATGCTCCCATAAACATGCTGTTTATATTGGTAACATTAGACATGTCCCAATTATGAAGATCCTGGTTAAAGGCAGTGGCAAAAGAAAATAATATTTCCATGTTGGTTGCAGAAGTAATATTCCAACCGCCTATATCCTGATTAAAGGCTGAGGCTTCTCTGAACATCCCACGTATTGAAGTAACATTGCTTACATCCCATTTGTCAAGTGGTTGGTTGAAATTTGAGGCTCCCCAAAACATTTGACTCATTTCATTTACTTTACTTACGTCCCAGTCATTTATATTTTGATTAAATGAGGTCGCGTTTTGAAAAAGGCTGGGCATTCTCGTTACGTTGCTCACCTTCCACGTACCAAGTGGTTGGTTAAATGCAGTGGCATTTTGAAACATAAAGTCCATTAAAGTAACGCTACTGACATCCCATTCAGAAATATCCTGGTTAAAAACCGAAGCGCCATAAAATACCAATCTCATATCTGTAATGGTGCTTACATCCCAATTGCTGATATCACCATTAAAAGATGAGCAGTCTCTGAATATTCCATACAAGGAAGTAACATCACTCAAATTTGGCGCATCTGTAGCATTATACGTTAAATTGCTACAACCATAAAAAGCGGATGACATTTGGTTCCATGCAATATTCCCCCATTGCTCAATGGTTTGAATTTTGTCCTTATCACCTTCATTATTGAAATATATTCGTGGAAAATTACCGGAAATCTTCACCTGGTATATATCGCTATTCGCGAGGTCTGAGATGGTATAATCTCCTGTCTGGCCATTGGCTGAACCCTCTCCCACTCCGGGATTGTCCAGATTGGTCCAGGTGATATCATAATCATAGCCTGTTCCAACTGTAGGGATGGTGATTTGCCCGTCATCGGTTTGCCAGGTGGTAATAAATTCATTTTGGGCGAGACCCCGTCCTGATAATAGTGTAGAAAATATAATTGCAATAATAATGGATAAAAGATTTTTCATAAAAAATTTATTTTAAGTTTAACTGTTGTTTGGTGCAAAAGCA
This sequence comes from Bacteroidales bacterium, assembly GCA_041641575.1. GTDB lineage: Bacteria > Bacteroidota > Bacteroidia > Bacteroidales > JBEPYD01 > JBEPYD01. The sequence goes on along the minus strand of JBEPYD010000333.1, from coordinate 2,051 downwards.
CAATTAAATGAGCCAGATCTTTTTTAAACTGATTCTGTCATAAGCATATCAAATGCTCCCTTCCTGTTTTCAACGCCCAGCTTCTGATAAACATTACGGAGGTGATATTTAACCGTATTTACAGAAATATGCAATTTACCGGCAATTTCATTATTTTTCAATCCTTTCAGTGTTTCGCTAAGTACTTCATACTCTCTTTTGCTTAGTGGTTCATGAATTTTTTGATTAATCTGTTCATGACTAAAAATTAATTGATCCGCAGAGGTTCCGGCATGCAGTTCACTCAGCCTGCTTTTTAAAACTTCAATCTGACCCTGTTGAAATTCCAGTTCGAGCATTTTTTTACGTCGGTAAGTTTTGAGGTAAAGCAACCCTGTAGAGAGTAATATTATAAAGATGATGGTAATCATCCTGAGTTGTGCTTGTTTTTGCTTGTTCTTTGCTTCAATAACTTCGTGTTTTAATTTCATCTCCCGCAGTTCACTTTCTCTGGCAATTGTATTATACTTCGTTTCCCACTTGGCGATCTTATTATTTTTATCCTCGTTGATTTCCTGTTCTTGTTTTTCCATTGCCATTTTAAGGTATTCCAGCGATTGCTCATAATTCCCATTTGATTCAAAATATGTTGACCAGACTTTATAATGGTAAAATGAAAAAAGGTTGGGTTCCAGTTGCTGTCCTATCTTTTTTGCCCGAAGTAAGGTTTCATGAGCAGCCGATGATTGTTGCGCAGAAATATAGAAATTGGCCAGGTTATTTAAAGAATTAAAGGCTCCCACCTTATTGCCGATATCCATTTTAAGTGCTACCGATTTTTTAGCATTTTCAATAGCTTTTTCAAATATACCTTTGCTGTGAAACAAAGTAGCCAGGTTATTGTAAATAAAAGCCTGTTTCTGGATGTCTTCAAATTCAAGTGCTATATTAAGGGACGCTTCGTAATACTTTATCGCAGAATCAGGCATAGCTTTTTGCTTGTAAATGATGCCGATATTGTTGTATGTATTGGCCAGCGACAGGTACTTCTCGTATTTTTCCTTGAGAAAGGCCGCTTTTTTGTAATATGGCAGAGCCCTGTCAAAATTTTCCATTCGCATGTAGGCAATTCCGATATTATTTAAAGTTGTAGCCAGACCGCTGCTGTCAAAACGGGATTTCAAATGCTGCGATTGTTTTAAATAGTAAATGGCTGAGTCATATTCTGTCTGGTAAACGAAGGCAAGTCCGATATTATTAAATGTTTTTCCTAGTTGAATGCTATCACCAGCCATTTGTGCGGCAGCTTTGTTCTCACGCCAGTTTTGTTTTGCAGCAAGGTAGTCCCCTTTATAAAAATGGCTCCTGGCTATTAAATTTTTTGCTTTTACTAAAGATTCATAATCATAAGCATTTTGGGCAGCCCTGGATGCATAATGTATAACACTGTCGTAATTTTTAGATAATGATGGTGATTCAGCGTAGCCAATAAAGATATTAAATGTTACACTATCTCCTTCAGGAAATGATTCTTGCCCGTCATTCGCTTCAACAGGAATTATCCAAATCAACCCTTGTGCGAAAAGAAAAAATAATAAAAGAAATAAGCGTTTAAGTGTCATAAACTGTGAGAATAATATCCAACATTTATAATGGTCGTTATATTTGATTGAATGTAACTCATGCAAGCATCAGGATGATTTATATGTACCTTTTAATTATTGCGCTTTCTATCGTAAAGATATGAAAAAATATATATACCTTTTTATATTTTAATATGTTTTTTTCTTTTTTTATTTTGATATCTTGTATCAAAAGCACACCAGGCGAATAAAAACATTGTCACAACAATGAAGTTACCCTTTGCAATTTTTCATATAAATGCGTTAAGGAGAACAATAGCTAATGAAGTATGAATATTTTTTAACCTTAAATCAACATCTTTAAGCATAGCATTTAAAGGGGGCCCTGGTTTGCCCGAACAACAGGAAATTTTTATCCATAATGATGTTGCGCACGAACAAGATGATGACTTTTTAGTATCACATTAATAACCTTCCGGAAAAATGTTA
>JBEPYD010000332.1:0-5160 GCA_041641575.1 Bacteroidales bacterium | reverse complement strand
ATCTTCGCGGCGAACGCCTTCAAAATCATCAATTCCCAGGGGAACACCCATATCCTGATAAGCCAGCGCTTCGCTGGCAATGGTATATTCTTCGCCCGGAAAACCTTTTTTGTCTACTTTAAGATGATAGGTATTACCGGCTTCATCTTTGGCTTCTACATGCAGCCATAGAATTCGGTCTTCAACAGAACCAGTAGGAAACTTATGCCCGGTCTTTTGATTGAAAAGCGCCACATTAATTTTTACCGGCTCGCCCGGAACTGTTTCAGATATATCCGGATATACACGCAACTCTACTACACCGCGTAACTTTCCGGGATCGTGCGCACCATGGAAAAGGTGCAGCTTACTGTCCTCGTATTTTGCCCCCATTTTGGCTGTTTTACCTTCGGCCTTCGTCATATGGCAATCCTGACAAGTGACTCCTTCATCATAGTAGGGTCCTTCTTTCAGCTCAAGATGTGTAGACTTCACCCATACATCAAAAGGGCTTTTTTCATTATGACATATACCACAAAACTCAGCCGTGCTATGGAGCTCGGTTACCTCAATTTCATGATTGGGTGAGCTGGTTTTGCCTTTTCTTGAAGAAAATTTTGTTTTGCCCGGTTCAATAATATAATTGTGATTAAAAGGAATATCTCCTTCGAAATCCTTTATTACATGACAAAAATCGCAGGAAACCGATTCATTAGCCCGGGAGCCTTCCGATGGCTTGGGAGGTGGCATGTCTCCGGCCACAAAAGCAAGAGGCGCATGACAACCATTGCACCCTTCATGAACTCCTTTCATATTTGGATCTTTCTCTGAATGTGCTACCGCAAGATCAAAATATTCAATCTCATCCCATTCATGGGTATAGGCTTTTGACATCATAGCCTGATCCCATTGCTGGTAAAAATCATTATGGCATTGCTTGCAATAATTTGGTTTCTCAAAATCTTCATATGTGTAATTGCCGACCGGATCATCAGACATAAATGAAATTGTAAAACCCAGAAGACCCAGAGAAAGAAAAATGATGAAAAGGGAGAAGTGTAATTTTTTCATTCTATTGTGTTTTAATATGATTTTGCGATTTTGTTCAATTTCCATCAAAAAGATCCTGTTACCAAAATGATTTATTTGTTGGCTCTATCCTGTGCGGTGATATAGGGTGGTGTGCGAGTGAATTATGTTATTTAGAATCTTAGCATATAAATGCGTTTTATAAAGTAACAATTCATGAAGCACATGGTTTGCAAGAATGCTTTTAAATAAGAATTATTGGAGATTTATCATCATCATTGATACTTAGATATTTTATTTGACATCTATTTAGATTATTAAATAATTCAGGAAGTAAAACGAAGTCAACAATGATACTACAGAAACAATCTTTTAACCCGGTAAATTAGTCAGACATAACAAATCTTTGAGGTTAAGTGTTATTAATGATGATTTGCTTTTGAAATTATGGCACAGAAAATAATCTTTTATAGTATCCTTTCACTTGTATTGCTTTCCTGCAATGTGGAACAATCCGGTAACAAGGGTAAAAGTGAACGCATAAAATCTGATAGTATTGAAAATGGCAGAACACTTACCAGTCAGGTTGCCGTAGACCTTGAGGAAATAAAGAAAAAAGGCACACTAACTGCTTTAACGAGATACAGCTCTACCAGCTTTTTTATTTACAAAGGTCAACTGATGGGGTATGAATATGAACTACTTGAATGGCTTGCAGAACATCTGGGAGTGGAGCTTGAAATTGAAGTTGCCGAGAATGTGGACAGTCTCGTCTCCATGCTTAATGAAGGCAAAGGAGATATTATTGCCCATAATTTAACAATCACCAAAGAGAGAAAATCATATCTGAATTTCACCCAATACCACACACTTACCCAACAGGTTCTGGTGCAGCGTAAACCTGAAAACTGGGAACAAATGGCATGGCATAATATTGAAGAAGAAATAATCCGCAACCCCATTGATTTGATTGGTAAAGATATTCATGTCCGGCAAAACAGTGCGTATTATGACAGGCTTCAGAACCTGTCGGAAGAAATTGGTGGTGATATCAACATCATTCCTGCAGAGGGCCACCTTGTAACCGAAGAGCTCATTCAAAAAGTGGCCAGTGGTGAAATTGACTATACCATTTCCGATAAAAATATCGCACTTTTAAATCAAACTTATTACACCAATCTTGATGTGGAAACAGAAATTAGTTTTCCACAACGGATTGCCTGGGCAGTGCGAAATAATTCTCCGGAATTACAGAAAGCTGTAGACAATTGGATAGAGGATTCACGTGGCTCTTTAAAATATAATGTAATTTATAAAAAGTATTTTAAGGACATGAAGGATTATAAAAGGCGTGTAAAAAGTGAATTCTTTTCAAAAGGTGGCACTAAAATCTCTCCTTACGACCATATTCTGAAACAATATGCCGACAGCATTAACTGGGACTGGCGGTTACTGGCATCCCTCGCATACCAGGAGTCAAACTTTGATCCACAGACTACCTCATGGGCCGGGGCCAGGGGATTAATGCAGGTATTACCTTCCACTGCGTATAGTTTTGGAGTAACGGCATTATACGATCCTGAAGAAAATATAAAAGCAGGGACATCTTACCTTGCATACCTTGATGATTACTGGAAAGAAATACCCGACACCCTCATGCGAAGAAAATTTGTGCTGGCAAGTTACAATGCTGGTCCTGGCCATGTTAGTGATGCACGAAAACTGGCTGAAAAATATGAAAAAGATCCAAATTTATGGGATGAGAATGTTGATATCTATATCCGGCTTAAATCAAATCCCGAATATTATAATGATCCTGTAGTAAAGTACGGCTACTGCCGGGGAGAAGAACCTTACAATTATGTAAAAGAAATTGCAGAGCGATATGAGTATTATTCAGAATTGAGTATTAACTAATGACATCAACAATAAATATGTGTATCCTTCGCGCACCCTTTGTTTCCCTAATGGGATCGACCCAAGAGGGATGGCATCCCCCTTTAGGTTAGGGGTAGATGTTGGAAGGAGACATTTTATAATTGACAGGACACTCGTATCTGTTTACAAAATCCGACTTCTGCATTTTACTTACAAGTAAAGTATATGGGTAAAATCAATAAGCTTCTCCCAAATAATCTTCCCGTAATCTTCGCCATTCAGGACGTGCAATTATTTCAAGCATTTTCACATCAATTTCTTCCTTCAGGGTGCTGCTCTCAGGTAAAGCAAAACCATAATAAAGGTTTTGAAATGATTGCGGCAGCACTTTAATTTCCTGATCGTCCCTTTGCATTAGCAAATATTGCATAATCGGAATGTCATACACAACGGCATCTGTTTTTCTATTAGCCAGTAAGGTTAAGGCGCTGTCAACAGTGTTTACGCTCCTGTAGCGAATATTCCGGCTGGCGAGAAAATCCGCACTGCTGGAATTTTCTACCGTTACCACCCGGAAATTGTATAAATCATTTGGGCTGTCGATGGAAGATTCCAATTGGGTTACTGTAAGTGCAGAAGCGATAGCAGCCGTAAAACCTGATATCACAATGAGCGCCATAAACATCCAAATGAGCGCCAAAATTCGGCCTGCAGCAGTAACTGGTGCCTTATCACCATATCCTACGGTTGTCATGGTAACGGCAGACCACCAAAAGCCAGACCCAATTCCTTTAAGGGGTTTGCCTCCGAACTGTGGATTCTGTCGTCGCTCCAGCACCCATATAATAAAACCAAAGAAAAGCAGTAAAAATGCCAGTCCGCCGATGGCTTTCAAAAATGTAAGACTAAACAGGTTTCGCAGTATGCCCATGAACCCGCCTGCTTCAGATAAGGCGGCAATTCCCAGTCCCGTGCTGTAGTAGGCATGTGTAAAATCGATTCGTTTTTCTCGTGGGGCATTTATGGTAAGTGCAGCTACCGCGATATCCACCTCTCCATCTTCAGTTTTTTGCACGAGTTCCTGCAGGTCGTATGAAACGAACTCATATTCGATTTCAAGCTCGCGGGCGATTTTTTTCCAAAGTTCAATACTTATGCCGCGCCATGCATCCCCTTCTTTTATCACAAAAGGAGGTGCTTCTTTCACACCCACTCTAAAAGTAGTTAAAGATTTATCTGCTTGCAAAGCCTGCACTATGCTTACTGAAAATAAATGAAGAATAAGAAAAGATAGTATGTGTTTATAATCCATAAGTGTAATTTTCAGATGGTGCTTTAATTATCAAATATAAAACATTATGATTAGAATTGCAGGTAACGGCTCAATACGCTTAAAAATACAGAGATGTTCTTTTAATTTAATATTTAGAATTGGTATAAATACATTTTCTATTATCTTAGGGGGTTTAACCTTTAAAGAATCTCATAAAAAATCCTCAATGAAAAAAACACACAGCCTTTTGAGTATTACCGCCGCTACACTGATTGCCTCTGGCTGCCAGAACGGAGGAAACAAAACAGCCAGGGAGGAAAACCCACAGCCTAACATCATTTTCATTATGTCGGATGATCATGCCTACCAGGCCATTAGCGCGTATGATGACAAGTTGATTGAAACCCCAAACATAAACAGGATTGCCGATGAAGGAATTCTTTTTTCCAATGCATGTGTTACCAACTCTATATGTGCACCTTCCCGCGCCACCATTTTAACAGGGAAGCATACACACATCAACGGAAAAATAGATAACCACATGCCTTTTGATACCACGCAGGTTACATTTCCGCAATTATTTCAGGATGCTGGTTACCAGACAGCCATGTTCGGAAAGCTGCATTTTGGAAACAACCCCAAAGGTGTGGATGAATTTATGATTTTACCGGGGCAGGGAAATTATATTAATCCCAGTTTTATAACATCAAGAGGCGATACCACTATAACAGGATATGTTACAGATATTATTACCGATTTAACATTAAACTGGCTGGAAAATACCCGCGACAAAGAAAAACCATTTATGATGATGTATCTTCACAAAGCACCTCATCGTCCATGGTGGCCGCGACCTGATAAATTCAGGGAATTTGCAGGTAAAGAATTCCCTTATCCGGAAACACTTTTTGATGATTATGAAAACAGGGGAACTGCTGCCAAAACAGCTGAGATGAACCTGTTATTACATATGAAGTATTCACATGACAGTAAAATCCGTC
>JBEPYD010000331.1:0-5213 GCA_041641575.1 Bacteroidales bacterium | reverse complement strand
GTTTTGTTTATCTCCAAAAAAGTTATCATCAATGTCAAAGTACATGGTATTTTTACCCTTGGCATAATCAAAACCGCGGGCAAACCGGCCCTGCACGCTTTTGTCGACACTCCACCATGGAACACTTGTTTCTTCCGGTTCAATTTGGGTTAAATGCCGCTGGTAGTTTCCGGGTAGTATTTGCCAACCGGCATCATTGTAATCCTGGCGCTTACGGTTAATCATTCCTCCTCCGGTGGCTTTCTCGGGGTCTCCCATTTGAGCACCATAATCACTGAAAGCTGCTGCAATGTCAATGTAGCGCTGTACATTTGATTTAACTGCCGTTCCGTAGATGTATTCAGGGAAACTTTCTGTGTCAGAAGCATCTAAACCGCGGCGCAATGCGCAGAATGCATAATCGGCTGTTTTTGGATTGGTTTGAGCTGCATACCTGTTAAAGAATTGTAACGCATCACTGTTTTTTGAATCTGCACAAGCCTCCCAGGGTACATTCCATAAGGTTAATCCGCAATGTGTAGCATAAATAGCCGACCAGTATAATCCTTGGGGTATGTTTTGGGTGCTCCAGCCATACGTTTTATACTCCGCATCTTGTTCACCACGGGCAAAAAACACTTTACCCTGTGCCTCTACAGCGTTTCTGAAATCTATGAATTCAGCAAGCCGTTGCTGTGCATCACTAATATGATAGCCATGCGAAAACATACCATTTTTCAATCCAATAGCTTTCGGGAGATTATTCAGCATCCAATTATATTGTGGTAATTCGTTGGAATCATAATTTGTGAGCAGGGGTATTTGAAGCTCCTCATTCAACGAAAATGCTTGCACATATTTTTCCCATGTTTCAATTCGATAATTGCTCCATTGTTCATTTGAAATGTTATATTGAGCATCAACCGGGTCACCTTTGTAAGGCTGTCCATCGCCGGTTGACCCTTCGGCAGATTGAATGAACAAAATACGGCTTCTTAAATTTTCAGGTAAACCGAGAATGTATTTTCCTAATTCACTTATCATTCGGTGAAAGTAGAATTTGTAATCCTCATCCAGATAGTAAGGAAAATATCGCGTAAGGGTATCTCCTAATGGACTTACTGTTGGGGGGAATTCTACCAGGGGCACCCCGTTATTAAACAGCCATTTGGGTGTAAAAGCCCATGTGGTGTCGGTTGCTGTAACCTCCGTGGTAGTGAATGCAACCCATATCATTAACGTTGTATAATAGCCATCTTGCTCAAACTGTTCCAATTTTTGTCCAATTTGGCTGTCAAATTCAAATTTACCATTCTCCGGTTCTAAGTTGCTCCATCTTATTATTGTTGGCGCGCCTTTTACATGTGGGGTTTTTGAAGGATTAATATTATCAGGATTGTAACTTCCCCACGTATAAACCCCCCATGCATCTGTGGGAAAGACCTGTCCGTTGGCAATAATTATGGTAAACAGTAAAAGGTTTAATAATGTTAAATATTTTTTGCTTTCCATTAAATTATGTTTTAATTAATGTTTATACTTCTTATTTTTGAATTGGCGGGAAAACCACATCTGCTCATCGAGGTTGGAACCATATCCATCAGGTAGAATACACCCATATATTTTTTATTATCAGGGGAAATTCCTGATAATTTAAGCATAAGCGGAACCCATGTTGTCTTTGGAAAGTTGTAGGCATAACCCAAGGATAATAATGCACCTTGTGCGGGTAGGCAAACACTAGCCAAAAGCTGGGTTTTTGTGGAGATTATACCACCAGGGGCATGCAGTTTATCAATATAGGGTGTTTTGGCTTGTAAGTTTTCCCCAATGCACCCAACCCAATCATTTAAATTATCCATTGCAATGAAAAGAGCATTAGGCTTTTCATTTGCAGCAACCGATAAAAAAAAGCAGGCTTTTAAAACCGTTAAAAATAAAGTGATCAGTTTCATTAGACATTTATAAAAATTTACATTCCATAATCACCAAAGGACAATTTTAACTACAAGATATTCATATATGATATAAGATAGCAGATAGAAAAACAATACAATTAATATCCATATCATTATCTTTTTTGTTTTACTTACCGGGATCATTTACAAGTATTTTTTATACAAATGTATTGTTTTGACTGCTAATTTATGTTTCAAGATGTGTCAATATGGACAAATTATTGTTCCTGAATACCCTCATTGAATAAACAATATATTACCCTCCCTACATATAAATAGTTTAGATATCTCTGTTTCATTGACACTTTAAAATATCTATAGACTTAAGGTAATTAAATCAATGCAGAATATGACAAAAGTAATTTTTGTCAGAGAAGAATTTTAAATGAATGCGGCTTTCAGTATATTTAAATTGAAATGATGTATTTTTTTAGAGAAAGGTAATTTACTCCTTCAGCTAAACATGTAATTTTGTAAGCATGATGCCACAGCTTCTAAATATGAATTAAGATTTTCTTTATAAAGAGGTAAATGTCTTTTCTCTTTAATAATAATAATTATTTTAGTTAGTTTTATCAGAAACAAATTTTAAATGTACATATTTACCTTAGGTTTTATGTTTTTTTTGAGAAGGTTCAGGCTGTCTTTAAATAGAAGTAAATTCCTACTATGATATTCATATGATGTATAAGCATATATTTACATTTTTTATATTTTCTGTTCTCTGGATTAATCTCCAGGCAATAAATCCTCGATTTAAGTATATTACTTCAAGTGATGGCATTTCACAGAGCGAGATATATGCCTTCTGCGAAGATAGCCGCGGTTACATGTGGATAGGTACCCTTGATGGACTAAACCGTTACGATGGATATGAGATATCAGTTTTTAATATGAATAGTGATGAACCTAATGCGTTACCGAATAATACTGTGAGAAGTCTTACAGAGGATGCATACGGGCGTGTATGGATTGGTACCAACAATGGTCTTGCCTATTATGACCCTGAGGATGAACTGATTTATCCTATCGAATTTTCTGGTGAAAAATCCCGGGTAAACTTTTCTATTCATTCTTTATTCAGCAATAAGGAATATTTACTTTTAGGAACCAGCCAGGGCTTGTATCAGATAGAATTAAGGGGTGAAGATATGTCAGAAACTGAAATTACCTCAGAAAATAAAATCACTTTATATAATTTACCTCATCTTCCTGATATTCCATTTGAAAGTCTTCCTATCCTTAAAATATTAGATAATGAGGATGGTAGTTTTTGGTTGATGATATATTCTGATATTTTCAGAATTAAAATTTCACATCCCAAAAAACAAGGAACTATTATAGAAATTCCTTCTGTTGGCAGTACAGCAGAGTTCCGCATTTTTGAAAAAGACAATTACCACAATTTATGGTTAATCAGTAACATGGGAGTTATAAGATATAATTATATAACAAAGAGGATGGATACCTTTCATTTGTCTCATAATTCAACAGGTGAAATAGTAAAACAAAAGTTATCATCCATAATAATTGATAAAAAGAGTAATATGTGGATTGGAACCCTGGATAATGGTTTGTTTTATATTGATAGAGATCAAATCAACAAACAAGAAATCCATTTTCAGCACATCAGGCACGACCCTATTTATAACCGAAGCTTAAACTCAAATTTAATTTACAGTCTTTATGTTTCAAAAGATAATCTATTATGGGTTGGTACCATTGGTTCCGGAGTGAATATTTTTAACCCTGAGCAAAAAGAGTTCAATCATTATTCAATTCAAACTGTTAAACTTCAAAACACTAATTTTGTCCGTTCGGTATTTACTGATGATGAAAATCATATATATGCTGGCCTTCATGGAAGCGGACTGCATATAATAAACCGTAAATCTGGTGAGATAAATAAAATTGGTTTTGGTACTGAAAGCGTTTATCACATCACAACTTATCAAAAAGATGAACTATTTATTGGGTCATCACTTGGCATATCAATTTATAATAAAAGCAGAAACACCATAACTCCTTTGAATATTGAATCTATTGGAGCCGTTTTTTATATTGAAAAAAGTAAAGAAAATACTTATTGGTTGGCCGGATACGAAGGCGTTATACGGCTTGAAATAATTGATGGAAAAGTAATTAATACCCGTCTTTATCACAACAAAAGTAAACCTTACCTCTCTCATCACAATTGCCGGGTATTGCTTTTCGATGAAGCCAATAATGAACTCTATATTGGTACCGAAGGAGGAGGGCTTAATGTGATGAAACTCAATAAGGAACATGAACCGTTAGAGATCAAGGTTTACCAGAAAAATGAAAATCAAAATTCATTAAGCAACAATTACGTTCGCACCTTATATAAGTCAAGAAATAATACGCTTTGGGTGGGCACCTTTGAAGGGTTAAATAAATTAATAAACGAAAATCATTCCGTTGAAGCCCGGTTTAAAGCTTATACCCAAAAGAATGGACTGCCCAATAATATGGTTCAATTTATCACGGAAGATGAAATGGGTTTCCTTTGGCTTGGAACCAATAATGGCCTGGTAAAATTTAATCCGGATAAAGAACAGTCTTTCTTATTTACACAAGATGACGGCCTGCAAAGTAACGAGTTTTCAGAGCACACTGTATACAAATCCGAAACGGGGGAAATAATTATAGGAGGCATTAACGGAATTAATACGTTTTATCCCCAAAATATTATACTAAGCAAAATAAACCCAAATATCCTCATCACCAATTTTTACATACAAAATAAGCATATTAAGGCAAATCAAAAGATGGGTAGAAATATCCCTTTAAAAAAGAGCATTTCCTTAACAGATTCTATTTTTCTGTTGCCAGACCAAAACAATATAAGTTTTGATTTCTCAGCGATGTTGTTTTCAAACCCATTAAAAGTAAAATACAAATATAAATTAGAGGGATTTGACACCGATTGGAATACAACAGATGCAAAAATGAGAAATGCCAAATATACCAATTTGCCATACGGAAAATATATTTTTAAAGTAAAAGCAAGCAATGCTGATGGAAAATGGAATGATCAAACCCGTGAAATTGCTATCAAAATAAAAACACCTTTTGCACTTACATGGTATGCTTTTTTTCTGTATGCAGTAATTTTGATCCTGGTATTTCTATATTTTTCTTATTTCTCAATTATTCGGCAAACCACCAAGAACAAGCTTCTGCTTGAACATGACCACAATCAGAAAATTCAGGAACTGAACCAATTGCGTACCCGCTTTTTTATAAATGTTTCGC
>JBEPYD010000330.1:0-5219 GCA_041641575.1 Bacteroidales bacterium | reverse complement strand
GGGAGTAAAGTTTATCCGGATTTGCGAATTCTATTACAAAATTACAAAAATATTTTATAATACATAATATGTACGACATATTTTGTTTTTTTCAAATTATGCCGTAATTTTGGTATTCGAAATCGATAATAAACCTCTTTTAAAAAAGAATAAAATGATGAATAACAAATAAATAGGTTTATTTTCTATAAAATATAAGATGTTCTTAAATTGGTACGACATATTATTTTATAAGATTTTTGAGATGAATGAGATACTTTTTTCATTTAGAGAATAATTTTTTTTAAAAACATAACATAACGCCCAGTATTTTATGACGAACATTAATTGTTTTATACCTTATCAGGAACCAAAGGTTTGGAAAAATTTGATTGGTGAACTTTCTTTAAATCCTCTGGTTGCAAAAATATTTTTACTTTCTGACGCGCAGACAGAGAATCTTCCGGAAAAATGTCATTTCCTGGAAGTTACTGATGCCTTAACCCACACTCGAACCATACAAGCCATTGCTGAGAAGTCTTCCGGTGAATATACCATCCTTTTTACCAAAACAGCCCATATAAAGCCCGGGCAATTTTCCATTGAAAGATTCACAAATGTAGCTGAGAATACCGGCGCTGATTTGGTTTATGCTGATTATTATGATGAGGTGGAGGAAAAGTTAATTCCCCATCCGGTTATTGATTACCAGGCAGGCAGCCTCCGCGATGATTTTGATTTCGGTCCCTTACTTTTTATTCGTACATCTGCCATGAAAAAGGCCGTTGCCGGGATGCAGGAAATTTTTACCCATGCAGGACTTTACCAGCTTCGGTTAAAGCTGAGCTTACAGGGCAATTTTGTGCACATACCTGAATATCTTTATAATGCTTCAGAAACCGACTTGCGTGCCAGCGGTAAGAAGATATTTGATTACGTTGATCCTAAAAACCGTGAGGTTCAAATTGAAATGGAGCAGGCGGTAACCACGCATTTGAAAGAAACAGGTGCCTATTTGCCTCCACAAGATCGTGCCGTTGAATTTGAGGAAGGATTTCCGGTGGAAGCAACAGTAATCATTCCTGTGAGAAACCGGGAAAAAACCATCAGGGATGCTATTGATTCTGTGATGAAACAAAAAGCATCTTTTCCATTCAATTTAATTGTAGTTGATAACCACTCCACTGACGGGACTACAGAAATAATCAAATCATTTACTGCTAAACATAATAATATTATACACGTGATTCCCGGAAGGAAAGATCTTGGCATTGGCGGTTGCTGGAATCTGGCTGCCCATCATGCCGCATGTGGTAGGTTTTCCGTTCAACTTGACAGTGATGACTTATACAGTAATGAAGATACGCTGCAAACCATCGTAGATGCTTTTCACAAAGAAAAATGCGCCATGGTGATCGGATCATATAAGATGACCAATTTTGATTTGGAGGAAATTCCTCCCGGCATCATTGATCACAAAGAATGGACACCAGAGAACGGACCCAACAATGCTTTGCGGATCAATGGTCTGGGGGCACCAAGGGCTTTCTACACCCCCGTGTTACGCAAGATTAAAATTCCGAATGTTAGCTATGGTGAGGATTATGGACTGGGAATTGCCATCAGCCGGAATTATAATATCGGCCGGATTTATATCCCGGTTTATTTGTGCCGTAGATGGGAAGATAATTCTGATGCTTCGCTGCCCATTGAAGTAATGAATAAGCACAACTTTTACAAGGACAGGCTAAGGACTTTTGAACTGGAAGCCAGGATAAGGCAAAATAAAAAATAAAGAGAGAAAGCAGGAAGGTATGAGTTTTCAAAGTGATACAAAGGAATTATTTTATCAACAGGTTAAAGAATGGCCTTTATTAGGAAAAAACTTTAAAGGACTTGAAACAACAAAGGTACGTCAGTTCCAGTTTGATGGCTTTTCATTCAATGTACAGTTTAACCCCAGCAGAATTGTCTCTTCCGCTGCAAAGGTGGACAAAAAATCCATTGAAAACCGCCAGTGCTTTCTGTGTGCCCAAAATCGTCCTGTGGAGCAAAGGGGCCTACGGTACAACGATGAATATGAGATACTTTGCAATCCTTTTCCCATCTTCAGGGAACATTACACCATAGCCAGTAAAAAGCATACACCCCAGGCCATAGGCAAAGATTTTCACCAGATGCTCGACATCAGCCGCTCTTTGCCGGAATACCTGGTATTTTATAATGCGCCCAATTGTGGTGCCTCAGCCCCGGATCACATGCATTTTCAGGCAGGCAACCGTGGACTTGTGCCGGTTGAAGAGGATATCAATTCATTAAAAGCGCATAAAAGTCAAAATGTTTTTCAGGATAAACAAATGAGCTTAAGAGCAGTAGATGATGGTCTTCGGAAATTTTTTCTTGCTGAATCATCTGAGAAAAGCGCAGTGGAAAAAGTATTTCAGGGCATATATCAGTTCAGTAAATCCCTTAAACCCGATGAAGATGAGCCAATGTTAAACATCCTCTCCTGGTACCACAACGGATGGCAGGTGATGTTTTTTATCCGCGACAAGCACCGCCCATGGCAATATTTTGCTGAAGGAGATGAGAATATATTGTTAAGTCCTGCCTCAGTTGATATGGGCGGCACACTCATTACCCCACTGGAAAAGGACTTTGTAAAGCTGCAAAAAAAGGATATTGCAGATATTTTTCATCAGGTGTCTTTGCCCCAGGAAAAGTTTAATGATGGCATAGCTTTTATGAAACGGTTTTTAACAGGAATTATATGATCGTTGTTCGCAAATATAAACCTGAAGATTTTGAAGCAATTTTAATATTGCTACAACAAAATCTGCATTTCGATAAGATCAGCAGGGAAGTATTGCATGAAAAAATATACTACGATCCTTTTTCTGAAACTGCCGGAATATTTGTGGGCGAACATAATAACAAGCCAGTTGGCTTTATGATGGGGGTGCTGAGAGAAATCAGAGGAGAACAATACGGTTATGTTAAATTAATGGCGGTAGATAGTCAACACCGCCGTAAAGGAATAGCTTCCGAACTATACCATCATCTGGAGGCATTTTTCGATAATGCAGGATGTAAATATTTACGCATCATGGATGTTCCCATGAACTATTTCATGCCCGGAATTGATCCACGCTACACGCCAGCTATATGCTTTGCTGAAAAATCTGGCTTCACCCGCTTTGCTGAATCATGCAATATGAGTGTAGATTTAAAGACCTCAGAATGGAATACTACCGCGGAAGAAAAACAATTGAGTGACCAAAATATAAGCATACAGAGGGCTACAGAAGAAGATTTAAATGAAATACTTGAATTTTTAAAATCTGAGTGGGAGTTGTGGCAGTATGAAATTACGATGGCGATGAAAAATGCACCCATTTGTGTTTTCATTGCCCGGCAAAATGGAAAAGTTAAAGCTTTTGCCGCTTATAACGGAAATAATATTGGCACGGGCTGGTTTGGCCCTATGGGCACACATCCTGATTTGCGGGGCAAAGGCATTGGCAGGATTTTACTTTACCGTTGCCTGAAAGACATGAAAAATGCCGGACTCACAGAATCCACCATTCCATGGGTGGCGCCTGTATGTTTTTATGCACATCATGCCCACGCAGAGGTGACCCGGACTTTTTGGAGATATCAAAAAAATCTTAAACATGAATGAAATCATTTTTTTAGGAGACAGCCTAACAGCAGGTGGGGACTGGGAAACATTTTTTCCAGGTCATACCATCCATAATTATGGAGTTGGTGGTGACACTACTGCAGATGTTCTTAAACGACTGCCAACCCTGTACAAGCAACAGCCGGAAAAAATATTTCTGATGATAGGGATAAACGATCTGGGAAATCAGGTGCCCGCACAAAAAGTTATTGAAAACATAAGCATTATTCTAAGCCGTTTTAGACGACATTTCCCTGATACAGCCATATATGTCCTCGGACTCTTACCTATTGCTTCTCAATTATGGTCTCAAATTGATCTGTCACCCGGGAAATTGAGTGACTTGAATACACAAATTAAGAACGTGGCAGAAGATAATAATGCATCTTTTATTAATATTTCACCTGGTTTTGCAGATGAGGAAGGCAGTTTAAAAGATTCCTTAACCAACGACGGACTTCACCTCAATCCGTCCGGTTATGAAGAATGGGCAAACAGGATCAGAGATTTTGTAACAAAAAATGAAACATCATGAAAGAAATTCCAAACGTAGAAGTTGGCATACTCAGGGCTCCTGAATTAACATTTCATCTTTCCGGTAAATATCACTTACTGGCAAATAAAAATGAGAACTTATTTGGAAAATGCACCGCACATTTACAGGGTGAAGAACTGGTGGTGAAGAATGCCGGAAAGTCTTTTTCTTTCAAAAATGAGATTTCTTTTTTACCCTGCAACCTAACCGCAGATTCTTTTGAACTCGAAAATGTAGTGATTGGCATCGATTTTCACTGGGAGCAAAAAGAAAATCAGCAATTCCGGGGTGCATTAAAAATAATGAAAGTGGGAAATGAGATTCAGGCCGTGAACATTTTACCGGTTGAGAATTACCTGTATAGTGTAATTTCATCAGAAATGAGTGGTGAGAGCTCACTAAACCTGCTTAAAGCACATGCAATTATTTCCCGAAGCTGGCTGCTTGCTCAAATGGATCCCGAAAACCGCTTTGGCCAGGCCATGGAAAAAGCACCCGGTAACATCAGTAATGATAAACGGGTAATGTGGTATGCCAGGGAAGACCACCAGAATTTTCACGTATGTGCTGATGATCATTGCCAACGTTACCAGGGCATTACACGTGCACATAATCCCAATGTTATCAAAGCCGTACAGGATACTGCAGGCATGATTCTTACTTATGATGGCAAAATATGTGATGCCCGATACTCCAAATGCTGTGGGGGAATCATGGAAAAATTTGAGAATTGCTGGGAACCTGTGGAACATCCATATCTTACCAATGTATTTGACAGCCATAATCCGGAGAAAAAAGCAGTTGCCGCCAATGTTTCGGATGAGCTTGCTGCTCGTGAATTTATCCATCACAGACCTGATGCATTTTGCAACACAACAGATGTAAAAATACTTTCGCAGGTACTCAATGATTACGACCAGAAAACCCTTGATTTCTTTCGCTGGGCCGTAACTTATGATCAGGATACCCTGGCAGGTTTAATCCATAAAAAATCAGGAATTGATTTCGGACAGATTAAAAACC
>JBEPYD010000329.1:0-5220 GCA_041641575.1 Bacteroidales bacterium | reverse complement strand
TATGTTGCTCAATTCCTATTTTCAATGCCAGGGCATTCAGATATTTTCGTTTCACAATTTTAGAACGCATCTGACTTAAATAGCCTTCATTTTTATAAGGGAAATTTTTGAAGAGGTAATCGGCCACAACGGCATCAAGGATGGCGTCGCCAAGATACTCAAGCCTTTCATTGTTGACGGAGGTTCCGTTGGAAAGGGTAACAGAAGCGCTTTTATGAATAAAAGCTAAGCGGTAAAGCTTTAAATTACCGGGGGTAAAGTTGAGAATCCGCCTTACGGCAAAAAGGAATTTTCTGTTGTCAGCTTTTAGCGCCAGGCGGGCAGCATTTAAAAATAAACCAGCCACAAAAAATAATTACTCGAATTTTTTAAATATCACAGACGTATTATGTCCACCAAACCCAAAGGTGTTGCTTAAGGCATGTTTCACATCTCTTTCCTGGGCTTTATTCAGCGTTAGATTAAGATTCTGATCTATTTTTTCGTCGGGAGTGGTAAAATTAATAGTTGGTGGTATCAGTCCATGTTTAATGGCCAGAATGGAAGCAATTGCCTCAATGGCGCCTGCTGCACCCAGCAGGTGTCCGGTCATTGATTTGGTAGAGCTGATGTTTAGCTTAAAGGCATCTTCACCAAATACTTGTTTTATGGCTCTTGTTTCGGAGATATCACCCAATGGGGTTGACGTGCCATGAACATTAATGTAGTCAATGTCTATGGGTTTCAGGCCTGCATCCTCCAAAGTGTTTTTCATTACCATACTGGCACCCAGTCCGTCGGGATGTGGTGCAGTGAGGTGATGAGCATCGGCAGACATACCTCCACCTATTAATTCGGCATAGATAGTAGCGCCACGTTTTATGGCATGTTCATATTCTTCCACAACCAATGCGCCTCCTCCTTCGCCCATTACAAAGCCGTCGCGTGTTGCATCAAAAGGTCTTGAGGCAGTAGCAGGTTCATCGTTGCGGGTAGAAATTGCCTGCATGGCATTGAAACCGGCCATGCCAGCTTCGTTTATGGCAGCTTCTGAACCTCCAACCATGAAAATGTCTGCTTTTCCAAGCCTGATGTATGTAAGTGCGTCAATAATAGCATTTGTTGATGATGCACAGGCAGAAACAGTTGTGAAATTTGGGCCCCTGAATTTGTACTTGATGGATATATGTCCACCCGCAATATCAGAGATCATTTTGGGGATGAAAAAGGGGCTAAAGCGGGGTGTTCCATCACCCTGCACATAGCCTCTAATTTCTTCCAGGAAGGTTTCAATTCCACCTATTCCTGATCCCCAGATTACGCCGGCACGATCGTGATCAATTTTTTCCAAATCAAGTTTGGAATCTTGGATCGCTTCTTCGGCAGCTACCATGGCAAATTGGGCATATCTGTCCAGTTTGCGGGCTTCTTTCCGGTCCAGGTAATCTGTTGGATTAAAATTTTTTACCTCGCAGGCAAACTTTGTTTTAAATTTTTCTGCATTAAAAAGGGTGATCATCTCGGCACCGCTCACGCCATTTGAAAGAGATTCCCAGTATTCACCAACTGTTTTTCCGATGGGTGTAATAGCGCCTAGTCCTGTAATAACTGCCCGTTTCATGTGCATAGATGGTTTTAACTAAAGTTTACCTGAAAAATAATTTAATCGCTTACTTTGTGTTGTCTTCAATGTACTTTACGGCATCGCCTACAGTGCCAATGTTCTCGGCCTGATCGTCAGGAATGCCAATGTTAAACTCTTTTTCAAATTCCATGATCAGCTCCACAGTGTCAAGGGAATCTGCTCCAAGATCATTGGTGAAACTTGCTTCGTTTGTTACTTCGTTTTCATCAACGCCTAATTTGTCAACGATAATTGCCTTAACTCTTGATGCGATATCAGACATAATTTTAAAATTTTAATTAATAACTTAAAAATTTGGTTGTGCAAAGAAATACAATTCTTTAATTATTTCAAAAAAAAATATTTTAATGCCGCAAATTTATGTTTTTTTGCACTTATAAACTGAGATACTGATCTTTTTTTTAAAAATATTCAACATAAATCTAATTGTAATAGATTCGTAAATATCAAACAATGAATAATATAGCTGTATTTGCTTCAGGTAGTGGAACCAATGCTGAAAATCTGATTAATTATTTTTCAGACATTGCTGATATGAACATAAAGCTTGTGCTAACCAATAATACACAAGCCGGAGTGCTAAAACGTGCTGCAAGGCACGGGGTAGAATCGTATGTTTTTTCTCGTGAAGAATTTTATACCACAGATAATGTGAAAAAAAAGTTGCTGGTTTCTAACGTGGATTATGTTATCCTCGCAGGATTTTTGTGGCTTGTGCCGGAATACCTGATAGATTTGTTCCCAGGGCGGATCATTAATATTCATCCCGCTTTACTTCCTAAATACGGAGGAAAAGGCATGTATGGCATGCGTGTGCACCAGGCTGTTATTGAAAACAAAGAGGCTGAATCCGGTATCACTATTCACCTGGTAAACAATGAATATGATAAAGGAAATACTATCTTTCAGGCTACCTGTCCAGTTCACGCGGATGATACACCAGAAAAACTGGCTGAACGGATACATGAACTGGAATATAAACATTTTCCAGTAATAGTTGAAAGCTTTATCAGGGAACAAAACTCCCAGAAGCAGCACTCCCTGTAGATGAGGTGCTTTTTTCGGTAATCAGTTTTATTGAAACTGAATCGCTGTGTTGGGCGTACATCAGTTTGGCGTGCGGATGAAGTTCAGAAAGTTCTGCCAGCCATTCTATACGGGCTGAATCAAAACGCTCTCTGTTTTCGGCATGCACAGGCTCTACCGGTGGCGCCTCCACTTTTAGTGGGTCAACAGGATGACCATTGCGGTAAAACCGAAAATCCAGGTGCGGTCCTGTGCTTAATCCGGAGCTGCCAACATATCCAATAATATCGCCCTGTTTTACATATTTACCTGTGGCTACGCCTTTGCCATAGCGGCTAAGGTGCAGATATGCCGTTGTATAAACACTGTTATGCCTGATTTTTACCATTCTGCCGGCTCCGCCGCTCCAGCCTTTGCTGATAACCTTTCCATCGCCAACAGCAAGTATCGGGGTGCCTGTAGGTGCGGCATAATCTACACCATGATGCGGACGCCTGATTTTCAATACAGGGTGCAAACGGCTGTTAGAATACCGGCTGCTTATTCGCGAAAATCTTAAGGGAGCTTTCAGAAATGCTTTTCTCAGGCTGTTTCCTTCCAGATCAAAAAAGCTTTCGGTGCTGTCCTGTACAAAAGGTATGGCATAAAAATTTTCGTTGGCATGGGTAAACAGGGCACTTTGGATTTTACCCAGTCCTACAGAAATGGTGTCAACAAAAATTTCATCATATACCACAGCAAAACTGTCGCCTTTTTGCAAACCGAAAAAATCAATGCTCCAGGCATATATTTCTGATAATTCGATAGCTACAACAGGATTAATGCCATTTTCAACCATGCTGTTCCATAATGAGGAGCTAATGGTTCCGGTGGCTTTTTTGCGCTGCGTTATCACTTCTTTTTCATGCATAGAAACCCTGGCTGTATCTGTAGTCAAATCAAAAAGTACATATTCAACAGGTGTGTGTTCGTATACAAAGTAGGATAATCTCTGCAAAGTATCTTTGGTGGTAAAAGCTTTATATGTATTTCCGGCACGTATTTTTCGCGGATCAAAAACATCCATGGATTTTTTTGCCAATATGTCAATTTGAAGGGGAGAGATTCCATACCGGGCAAGAATGGCTCCCAGGCTCTGGTTGCGAGGTATACGACTTTCTTCTATGTCAAAGGAATCAATAACTATACCGTATATTCTGGGCACAGGTGGTGGCAGTTCTTGCACTGTTTCTATAGTGTCATTAGAAACAGTCATCTCCTCCTGAAAAAGATCTATTGAAGGGTCTCCTACAAAAAAATAAGTGAGAATAAGTATGATTAAGGTAAGGCCAAAACCGGCCGTTAATTTTTTTCTTTTCATTTTTAAATCAGGTTTTCAATTTTCAACAATGGTTCTGAAAAAATGGAACACAACGCTTGATAACAATAACCTATTCCAAAAATAATGGGTCAGGCCATGATTGCTTCATACTTACTTCTCTGTAAGTTTGTTTCATAAAGCTCTATCTATTTAATTGATTGCGACGAAAATAAACTTTTTTTCAGAGAAATGCTATCTTTCTCCAATTTAACGCCAGCAGCCCGTGAATTATTTTCGCCTTACCTGTTCAAATCCTTCGCCATACACACCCATTACACTCGAAACAGAGATAAACGCCTTAACATCAGCATCTTTTACAATGCGGAATAAATCATTTATTTGATGTTTTCTTACCATGGTTACCACCACCTTAATAGGTTCTTTTGAATACCAGCCCTGGCCATCCATTATGGTGATGCCTCTGCGCATATCTGTGGCAATCCTGCTGGCAATGTCCTCATGTTTACGCGTAAAAACAAATACCTGATACGACTGTTTGGCGCCTGAAATAACCAGATCAATGGCATATACACCTATGGCCATCATCACATAGCCATAAACCATCTTTTCAAGCGACTGAAAAATCAGCCATGAGGAGGATATGATAAATACATCAAGGTAAAGAATAATACGTCCGGGAGAGATGTTACGGTATTTATTCACAATCATGGCTATGATGTCTGTGCCGCCTGTGCTGCCTCCCTGTGTAAATACGATGCCTACACCGGTACCAGCCAATATGGCTCCCAGAACTGTTGACATAAAAGCCTCGGTAATGATAGGTTCTGTAATGAGTTTTTGAAAGAGGCCTAAAAATATTGAAAGTACAACTACAGAATAAATTGTTTTTATGCCAAAGCTTGCCCCCAGCAGCCTGATGGCCACAACTACCAAAACTGCATTTATAAGTAAAAAGCTTATGCCCACGGGAAAACCGGTAGAATAAAATATCAGGGTTGCCACACCACTAATACCTCCACCGGTTATCTGGGCTGGAATTAAAAAGGCTGTCCAGCCCAGTGCATTGAGCAAAAGGCCAAATGTAATAATAGTATGCTGTCTCAGGATGGTCAGTATCTCCTGCTTACGCTGGTTGGTCATGTTCTTCTTCTGGTTTTTCGGTAGTTCGTGTTATAGTTTACTTTAGATGATGTTGGCAGGAAAACCCCGACTTCTTTTGTTATGCTTGCC
Organism: Bacteroidales bacterium; assembly: GCA_041641575.1. Taxonomy (GTDB): domain Bacteria; phylum Bacteroidota; class Bacteroidia; order Bacteroidales; family JBEPYD01; genus JBEPYD01. The sequence goes on along the minus strand of JBEPYD010000329.1, from coordinate 19 downwards.
ATAAGATGCTCATTTAAAG
>JBEPYD010000328.1:0-5224 GCA_041641575.1 Bacteroidales bacterium | reverse complement strand
CAACAGGTTCGGTATATGGGGCTGTTTTAGGCGTGACAGACGCGGAAGCTTCAGCTAAATTTTATGCTGAAATACTGGGATACGATACCGTTATTTACGATGAAAAAGGTAAATTCAACGATTTAGCATGGGTAGAGGGAGGAGATAAACAGTTTCGACGGATGCTTCTAACCCATAGCAAACCCAGGAATGGTGCTTTTAGTAAGATGTTTGGGAAAAGTCAACTCGAGCTGGTGCAGAAACTTGATGGTACACCAAGAAAGATATTCGAAAACCGCATGTGGGGCGATCTGGGTTTCATTCATCTATGCTTTGATATTCATGGTATGGATGCCATGCGCGAATTGTGTAGCTCAAATGGTCATCCATTTACCATTGACAGCTTTAAAGGCCAGGGAGAAAGATTTGATATGGGAGAGGCTGCCGGCCACTTCTCTTACATTGAAGACCCTGATGGTACGCTCATCGAATTTGTTGAAACCCATAAAGTGCCGCTTATAAAGAAGATAGGATGGTATCTGGATATGAACAAGCGGGACCCACGTAAGCCCTTGCCGGATTGGATGCTTAAGGCCATGCGGTTTAGCCGGGTAAAATAAGCTGTGTTTGAAGGATTGGGTTATTCTTCACAGACACTATTCCATTATATGAGAGACACATGGTAAGGTTCAACCTTTAGTTGCAATTGAATCTCATTATTCTGTCTTTCAGTTACATGTTCAACATTTGGTTTTGTCTGAAAACTCAGATGATGTATTTAACTTTACCATAGTGGTACGCATTAGGTATGTAGTTATTAGATGTTGAATTTATTTTCTGTTTTTTGGTTATCTACCCAACTTTGATGAGTTGAATGATAAAATCATTTATTGTAAAAAGAAAGAAACGTGCTAAAGCTCAAATAGCAAAGCAAAAGAAATTTCAGCATTGAAAATTTATATTAAAGATTGATATAAATATCAACATCTTCTCTACAAAGAAAAAAACACACCACAAATTTTATTTCAGAGTAAAAGAGTGTTTTATCCCCCATTTTAGCGATCATTCCTTAAATAGTTGGACGCTATTAATTATTCATTAATTAAATATTAATCGCTTGCCTTTATATTTACTATATCTATCATTTCTTAAAGTGGTATAACAGCTCTGATTTGATTACAGGATAAACATACAAATTAGAGCTATAGAAAAACCATAAAAGGAAAATTCTCCTTTTATATCCCGGTGGAACGAATAAATAATAGCTGATAAATCCTATGCGAAAGTTAACTTTATTTACGATTTTATTATGTGTTAGTACTGTAATGATTATTGCATCCGGAGCAACGGAAAAACCCATTCGTTTGGCAGTTGCTGGTATGTCGCATGGACACATCTCATTTATTTTAAACAGACCTGATAAAGGTGATTTTAATTTGGTAGGTGTTTGTGAATCAAACCGGGAATTACTTAAAAGTTTGTCTGACCGATACCAGCTTGATTCTGATATTGTCTACACCAATCTGGAGGAAATGCTAGATGAAACAAAACCTGAGGCAGTGGTGGCTTTTGGGTCCATTTTTGATCATCTGGCGGTAGTTGAAGCTTGTGCTACCAGAGGAATACACGTAATGGTAGAAAAGCCTCTGGCGGTGAACATGAAGCATGCCTCCAGAATGGCAGAGTTAGCAAGAAAAAACAACATCCACTTATTAACCAATTACGAAACCTCCTGGTATCCTACCACGGCAAAAACCCTGGAGCTGCTATCAGAAGATAATTTTACTGGATTGGTGAGAAAAGCTGTTTTTCACCATGGACATCGGGGTCCAAAAGAAATTGGATGTGATACCTATTTTCTGAGCTGGTTAACTGATCCAAAGCTTAATGGTGGTGGCGCATTGATTGATTTTGGCTGTTATGGTGCCAATCTTATGACGGCAATAACAAAGGGTGAAAGGCCTGTTTCAGTTTCTGCCGTTACCCGGCAGTTTAAACCAGAAATCTATCCTAAAGTAGAGGATGAAGCAACCATTGTTGTATCATATCCGCAATCACAATGCATTATTCAGGCATCATGGAACTGGCCATTTAATCGTAAGGACATGGAATTATATGGCATAACAGGTTATATAAAAGCGCTAAATAAGAATGAATTGTATGTTCGTGAACCGGGTATGCAAGCTGAAAAAATGATGAACATTACAGCTGAAGATGTGCATGTATATGTAGATCCATTTGCTTATCTGGCTGATGTCATAAATGAAAATATTGAGGTAATGCCCTACAGTTTATACTCTCTTGAAAACAATTTATTGGTAGTAGAAATTCTAGAGGCAGCGCGTAACTCGGCCAATAAAGACAAAGTGATTTATTTAAAATAAAAATCAAAAAAAAGGCAATTATGGAAAACAGAAGAGATTTTATAAAAAAGACAGCTACTATAGCCGCATTTAGTTTAGTTGCTGACTGGGTTTCAGCAAAACCTGTTTCAGATAAATGGGGTGAACTACTACCGCTGCGACAATTGACACGCAATGGTGAAAAAGTTACAGCTTTTTCTTTGGGAGGCTATCATCTTGGACTTACTTATTATCAAAAGGAAGCCGAAAGTATGATAGAAAAATCGATGGAATTGGGTGTTCGCTTTTTTGATAATGCAAGGGGATACAATGACGGACGGTCCGAAGAATATATGGGAAAATTCCTTACCCCAAAATATCGCGATGAGATTTTTCTGATGACAAAGGCACCGGCCAAAACGGGAGAAGGTGTGAATAAGATGCTGGATGAATCCTTAAAAGCTTTGAATACTGATTATCTTGATCTGTGGCAAATTCACGCCATTGATTCCCCTGAAGATGTTGACAACCGGATAAAAGATGGTGTTTTAGATGCTTTTCTTGAAGCCAAACAAAATGGCAAAGCAAGGTATATTGGTTTCACAGGTCACAGAAATCCGGAAACCCACCTTTATTTTCTTCAAAGACTTGATGAATTAGGTGTTGAACTGGATACTTGTCAGATGCCATTAAATGTGGTTGACCCTTCTTTCGAGTCATTTGAAAAAAATGTATTGCCTGTGCTTCTTGAAAAGGAATATGGTGTGATAGCCATGAAAACAATGGCAGGGGGCAGCATTATGGGAGGCAGAATAGATACCACCCCAAGACATATAAAAACTGAAGATATTCCTGATATATTGGCTGAAACACCCCTTACATATCAGAATCTCCATCAATATGTCTATGGTCTTCCAGTCTCATCTCTTTGTAGTGGTTGCAGATATAATTATGAACTGGAAGCCAATATTGATATACTAAAAAACATGAAAGAATTGTCGCAGGCCGATAAGGACATCCTTATCGCTCATGCCAAGCCATATGCAGGCTTAACAGTTGAAAACTATAAGCGGATATTAGAATGATGTAGCATACTAAAATATCATCAAACACTAACTAATAATTAATCTGAATTTATGGATACTAAACTAAACAGAAGAATGGCATTAAAAAGCATTGGACTGGGAACCATAATGGCGGGAGCCGGATTAGCCAATCCTTTACGTGCCGCAGAAAATACGCCAAAAGAGAATAAAGGATTACCACCCATTAAGATAACAAAGGTTAAAGCCATTCCAACCTGTCCTGAAGGAACAGAACTGGTAGTTGTTAAGGTGGAGACAAGCGAACCCGGCTTATATGGAATTGGATGTGCAACTTTTAGGCAACGCGCACATGCTGTTGTGGCAGCCATAGATAAATACCTGAATGACTTTTGTGTGGGAAAAGATGCCGATAACATTGAAGATATCTGGCAATCTACATATCAAAGTTCTTATTGGAGAAACGGACCTGTGCTAAATAATGCCTTGAGTGGTCTGGATATGGCGCTTTGGGATATTAAAGGCAAAAGAGCCAACATGCCTGTATATCAGTTGCTAGGTGGTAAATGTCGCTTTGCGGTTGATTGTTACGCCCATGCACATGGAAATTCTCCCGAAGAAGTTTCGGAAGATGTATTGCGCTATATGGATGAAGGTTTCAGGCATATCCGTATTCAAATGGGAGGCTATGGATCTACTGGCATCACATTAAATCCCGATTACAAAAAAGCAGGATTTGGGTTGGAAAGAGATAAATATATGGATCCTTTCATCTATTCTGACAGCACCGTTAAAATGTTTGATACTGTAAGGAAAAAATGCGGAGAAAGGATTGAGTTGCTCCATGATATGCATGAACGCTTGCAACCCATGGATGCAATTAATCTGATTGAAGCCTTGGAGGAATACAGTCCCTTTTTTATTGAGGATCCTTTTTCTCCGGAGAACAACAGGTATTTCAAATTATTAAGAACCCATACCTCAGTGCCTATAGCCATGGGCGAATTATTTAATAACCCCCACGAATGGGTTGACCCGATAAAAGAACAGCTGTTTGATTTTATACGGATTCATATTTCACAAATTGGAGGAATAACGCCGGCGATGAAGGTAGCAAGACTTGGTGAAGCCTTTAATGTAAGAACTGCCTGGCATGGCCCTGGTGATGTTTCCCCCGTTGGACATGCTGCAAATGCACATATTGATTTGGCCATCTGGAATTTTGGAATACAGGAAAGGAAAGATTTCTCAGATAAGCTTCGTGAAATATTTCCGGGATCTCCTGTTATTAAAGATGGTTATATGTTTGTGAATGAAGCTCCGGGATTGGGGGTGGATATAAATGAAAAACTTGCACTAAAGTATCCTCTTCCGGATGTACAGTTGAATAACTGGACACAGGTTAGAGGAAATGATGGCACTGTTATCCGGCCCTAAAAAATTCTTTCATCGGATAAAATATTTATCATTTTAACTCTTTATATATGGAAAACAGACGTAAATTTATTAAAAAAGCTGTTGCTGTAAGTGCGCTAAGTTTGGTAGCCGATTGGGCAGCTGCAATGCGTGTATCTGACAACCTAGGTGAAATGTTGCCACAACGACAGTTAATCAGAAACGGAGAAAAAGTTACAGCATTATCCCTCGGTGGTTATCATTTGGGTTGGCTAGAAGATCCGAAAGATGCGGAAAGAATGTGCGAACGATCGATAGAGCTAGGTATCCGTTTTTTCGACAATGCCAGAAAATATGCCGATGGCCGAGCAGAGGAGTACATGGGTAAATTTTTAACACCAAAGTACCGCGATAAAATATTCTTGATGACAAAAGCACCGGGTAAAACAGGTGAAGAAGTAAGAC
>JBEPYD010000327.1:0-5235 GCA_041641575.1 Bacteroidales bacterium | reverse complement strand
ATTTTTCTACATAGTTTTTATGGCGAAACAGCGAATATCGATTTAATCAAGGTATTATTTTCATTAATCAAAAGAATCCACCATACTATCACATAAAGGTTGCATTCGATGGGTAAAACATCTTACATTTGACTGTAGATTCAATAAAATCCTAAAAAGGAAAAGCAGATATGAAAACAACCCAACAAAATATGCTAAAAAAGTCAGGCAACCTAAAATATGTTCAGTATGCTCTAGGTATTACAGATGTAATGATAACAGTTATATCTTATTTATTAGCATTTTATATCACCGACAGGATGATAATCGCTTCGAAGGATATTAAATTTGTAATTGACAATGCAAACATCCTATTACTGATTGTTCCTACATGGATAATACTACTGAAAACATCTGATTTGGCAAATGTTCCAAGAATTAGATCGACCCTATCCATATTTTTTCATTTCTTAAAGTTTAGTGTTATAGGCTTTTTTATCATTATTATCCTTAAACATATTTTGGGATTTGTTTTGGTTAGCCACTATGTTTTATTAACCTTTTCGATAATCAATTTATTTTTACTTTTCGCATTCAGGATTTTTACCTACCGGGTATTGAAAAACTTTAGGGCTAATGGCCAAAACCTTAATAATGTGGTAATTTATGCTGATGATGAATCTGAAAGTGTAATTCAAAATATTATTGAACGCAAGGAGTGGGGTTTAAGAATCATCATGATAGTTACAAATTCTGAAAAAATTATAAAAAAGTATTCTCCAACTTTTCGGGTAATACCTGATAAAATAAACATTAAAAACCTTCTTGATATAGATATTATTGATGATGTGGTTTATGCCAAAGGAGATATAAATAAAAACCAAATCACGGAATTAACAAAGGTTTGTAAGGAGATAGGTGTTAATTTCAGGTTTGAATCAGATTTATCACCTATAGCTTCTCAGAACAATATCCAAAACCTGGATGACCATGCCTATTTTGCTTTCATGAATTTGCCTAAAAATAAAGTATCCTTTGTTTGGAAAAATTTTACCGATTTCTGGTTATCTTTTTTCATACTTCTTTTTATTGCTCCGATATTAGTAGTGATTAGTTTTTTAATACGATTTACATCGGCAGGTCCGGTTATATTTAAACAGGAGAGAGTGGGTTTAAGAGGAAGAAAATTTTATATCTACAAGTTCAGGACCATGGTTCAAAATGCAGAAGCTTTAAAAGCAGAACTTGAGAAACATAACGAAAGTGATGGTCCTGCGTTTAAAATGAAGAAAGATCCAAGAATTACTTCCATTGGCAGAATTTTAAGAAAAACGGGTCTTGATGAGTTACCGCAGTTATTTAACGTATTGAAAGGTGAAATGTCATTAATTGGCCCTCGCCCACCCATTCCTGCTGAAGTTGAAAAATATGAAAGATGGCAGTTGAGGAGGTTATCGGTAAAGCCCGGCATTACATGTACCTGGCAAATCAAACCAAACCGCAATGATATTTTATTTGAAAACTGGATGAAACTTGATATGCAGTACATTGACAACTGGTCACTTAAAAAAGACATACATCTGTTTTATAAAACAATCAAGACCATATTTATTGGTACAGGTTATTAATGTATTAGTGTGTAGTTACGGGAAAATTTATTCAAATGGTGAAACTTACTTCGATAAAACTGCCCATATATATGGCAGTTTTTACTTTATTATTAGCATTACCTTCATGTGTTTCGTATGAAAAATTAAAATACGTTACTGACCTGGATTCAGAAATAGTTCTGCAGGATGATGGCCTTCAAGTGACCCGGGTAAAAAAAACCATTCAGCCTCAGGATTATCTGTACATTAAAATTTATAGTCTTGAAGAACAGGTTACCGGGATATTTTACAACAGGAATAGTAGTTATAATACTGACTTGAAGCTTATTAGTTATCAGGTTAATGACGAAGGAAATATTGATTTTCCATTTGTAGGTAATATATTTGTACAGGATTTAACCATTGAAGAGGCAAAAGATAAAATACAAAAGGAATTATCAAAATATTTAAATAATACTTCCGTTACAGTAATGTTTGTGGGAAACAAAATTACTATTTTAGGAGAAGTTGGAGCTCCGGGTGAATATCCATATTTTGATGATAAAATAAATGTATTTCAGGCAATTGGATTTGCAAATGGCGTTGCTGATTACGGAAATAAGGAAAATATATTGCTAATTAGAGAAAAAAATAATATTGTATCGTATAATTACTTAGATTTGACAAAGAAAAATATTGTGGAATCAGAGTATTATTATTTATTGCCAAATGATATAATTATTGTTGATCCAATTAGAGCCAAATACCGGAATTTAAGACAACGCGATTTGGCTATGTTATCCACCATTTTATCCGGTATTACTACAATAGTGAGTTTATATTTTGCATTTAATCGGAATTAAACATGCAGGAACAGAAATTTGATTCAACAATTGATTATAGAAAAATCATAAAAAGATTTTTAAGCTATAAGTGGACATTATTATTCATAATATTCATTTTTCTTATAGGTGCGTTTTTGTACAATAAATTCTCAGAACGCGTATATAAAAATACAGCCACTTTACTTGTTGAGCAAAAAGAAGACAGCTTTCTCAATTCTGCCGCCAGTGGCATGTTCTCGGGAATGAATTTGTTCAACAGCAGTGTAAATATTGAAAATGAAATAGAGTTGGTTAAATCATTTTCTCTTGTACAAAATGCAATTAATAATTTAAATCTTAAGATAACTTATTTTTTTAGGGAAGATAATCTTTTTAGTAACCTTTTTAACATGCATCTTCCCAGTTATGAGAATGAGCTCTACAAAGCATCACCAATTAATGTCATTGTTAATGGTTCTCAAAATCAAGCGATTTATGTAGATTATCAAATCAATATATTATCCGATAAAGAATTTGAACTGATAGTAAATGATGAAGAGGTTCCTCTGTTTAATTACATTGATAATGAAGTCAAACAAGTGGTTGATGAGGTATTTTACACCAATAAATTTGTTTTTGGAGAAGAAATAAAAACAACGTATTTTTCATTTACCATAACCAAAAGCCAACATTTTAATGAAAGCCATATCAATCCAAAGAACGGAAATCTTGGTTTTCGTTTACACAATGTAAATGCATTGGCTTTGGAATATATTTCGAAGCTTGAGGTTACCAATACATCGCAAACATCTACCCTTTTAACAATTGCATTGAAAGGTGGGAATAAGAATAAAATAACCGACTTCCTAAATGAATTGATGAATTTGTATTTGGATAGGAATTTGGAAAGAAAAAATAAAATTGCACTAGGAACAGTAAGTTTTATAGACACTCAAATAGAAGAAATTGCAGATTCACTGAGTTATGCAGAAGCAAATTTAAAACAATTCAGGGCTGCAAACCAGGTTATGGATTTAAGCTTTCAGGGTCAGCAGGTTTTTGAAAAGATGAACGAATTGGAAAACGAAAAAGCACTGTTGGCTACCCAAAAACGATATTATAATTATTTGTTGGAATACTTCCAGGATAATAACAATGTAACTGATTTGGCTGCACCATCATCAATGAATGTGGTAGATCCCATTTTAACGAATTTAGTTACGAGGTTAATTGACCTGAATTCAGAACGTATCGGATTAAACTCTCAAAATGATCAAAATCTATATTTGAAGGATTTGGACCTTCAAATAGAAAATTTGAAAAATACCATTGTTGAAAATGTTTCCAATAGTTTGAAATCTTTGGAAATGTCCATTAATGAAATAGATTACCGTATTAATAAATTGTCTTCCCAGATTTCACAAATGCCCAAAACAGAATTGCAGTTGCTAGGGATAGAAAGAAAATTTAAATTAAATGATGCAATTTACACCTTTCTGTTACAAAAGCGTTCGGAGGCACAGATTGCAAGAGCTTCAAATTTACCGGATTATGAAGTGGTGGATAATGCCACAGTAGTTCGGGCATACCCCATTGCTCCTAAGAAAAATCTGAATTATATAGTGGCATTTTTTCTTGCACTGGCATTACCAATTTCGGTTATCATGACCAGGGATTTCCTAAATACAAAAATTATGGATATCGAGGAATTAGAAAGAATGACTGATTATCCGGTTGTGGGATACATCTATCATAATGAAACAAAGAGCAGTAAACCTATCTTAACCCATCCGCAATCTGCTATATCAGAATCATTCAGGACGGTAAGAACAAACTTTGATTTCTTTTTAAAAGGTCAGACACAACAAATTATATTGTTGACATCATCCATTAGTGGAGAAGGGAAAACATTTAGTGCAATTAATTTAGCAACGTCATTTGCATTAAATGGTTATAAAACCATTATTCTGGAATTTGATCTACGTCGCCCTAAAGTTCATCAGGAATTTGGATATAAAAACATATTAGGCATTAGTTCCTTCCTTATTAATAATGCTATGGTAAGTGACATAATCAAGCAAACATCAGTTGATAATCTTGATTTAATTACTGCCGGACCCAAGCCCCCCAACCCTTCTGAATTGATAAGTTCAGTTAAAACAAACGAATTGCTGGAATTACTGAAAGAAATGTATGACTACATCATCATTGATTCTGCTCCTGTAGGGGTTGTTACGGATACCTTTTTACTAATGAAACATTCAGAAGTTAACATGTTTATTGCCCGTCAAAATAAAACGGAACGAGAAGCATTCAGTAATACCATCCGAAAAATTAAAAATAATGGCATTGATAATATTGCTTTGTTACTCAATGATGTAGATGCCAAAAAAGAATCAATAAAGTACGGTTATGACGTGAAGTATTATAGTAGTAATGGATCAGGTACTTTGTTTAAACGATTATTTAAATCCAAAAAACGGGAACAAGTTGAAGAATACGTATAGGTTGATTTTCTTCTATCCGTTTTAAATAGTATTGGTGTTACACACTTCGGGAGAACCTCTTTTTAATTTTTGCTTTTACATTACCGAGAAAGCAGTTGAAATATTAGGTTTCACTTTATGAATGATTATCCTTATTTTTCTTATAACCTTTCATTTATCAGATACGCATCCTCTCTTGGAATAACTGACCTTTTTTAACTACTAAAAGCTTGTTGTTAATAGACTTGACTTATTCTCGGTAAAATCATTGGTTGAATTTGATGATAGTATAAGTTATTGCTAACCAGAACCTGGGACGAATTCATGTTCTGATAGCGATTGGATTATCAGGTAACA
>JBEPYD010000326.1:0-5247 GCA_041641575.1 Bacteroidales bacterium | reverse complement strand
CCACAGTACAGCATCTTCGTTAAAGAGTTCGACGCAAAAAATGGCTGGATCATCGGCATATCTTTTACCGGTATAAGGATTTAAATGTGCGAGTAAATTTGTTGTTTGCTCAATTTGCATGTCCTGCAACTCATAAGAAAAGTAGATGGCACCGTACGTAGCCCGAATTCTGTCCTTTACCTGCAGGTCTCCGATTTCTCTGTGCCAGGGTAACCGAATTGTATCGGCAGCGCCTATTTTTACCCCAAACGTGGGACTTAGTTTTGTATAAATGCCATTTTCTTTTAAAACAGACACGTAATAATCCATTTTATCGAGGCCAACTGGGTCAAAATCAACAAAACTATTCTTTGACTGTATTCCACTTGCCCCGTAGCCATCGGCATATTTATGCAACCTAATGGCATTTACTCCAAACTTACGGTAAAATGCGGCATGTTTCTCTGCACTTTGTTTATCAGGTTTGCAAAATCCGTAGCAGTTATTCAATCCCCAAAGCTTTATTTCTTTGCCGTTATAAATTAACTTATCTTCTTGCCTGATAATACGCCCGTGTCTTCCAGCGGGTTCCTCATTCCAATCTTCAAGGCCAATCATGCTTGGTTTGCTGTAATTATTTTCAGGGGTAAAACTGTACCAACCCTCCATGTTCGACTGGCTAAAGGAATTTGATACCGTTGAAAACATGTTGAAAATCAGAAACAGGATGAATGCGGAGTAAAATTGATTTTTCATTCTTGTGTTTAATTTAGTTAATGGTTTTTTAGTATGTGGTTGCTGTTATAACATGATAAATATAGATAAACTAAGAAAATAATCAGCATCATTCAAAGTACATTATTAAATCCTGAAATATTATGGTGGAAATTGAAATAAATAATTTAATTCTTTTTAAGTTTTGTCCATATACGTTAATTTTGTAAAATATTGAAATTTTGTACAAATATTTACAATTTTCAATGCCTGAAGTCGTTTCCAAAAAACAGTTTATTCAAAAATATAAAAATTATCTAGCATGAATCAATCACATATATTCCGGTCCCTGATTTTTATCACCCTCTTTTCTCTTTCCACTCAATATTATACCCTGGCTCAGTCAAGTTCCCCTTTAAGGGATGGTACAGTGGAGGAGCAGTTAGATTATGTAATAAACAAATCAAACCGTTATCAGCAATATAAAGTAATTGAATCATCATGGATGAATACCTTGCGTTCTAATGTAGTTGATACACTGTCGGCTGCTTATGGCAGGATTAATACCCAGGAGGCTCAGTTAACCCAAATGAACAACAGGATTGATTCGCTTCAAAATGAGTTAAATGAGACTTATGCTGCCCTTGATGAAGCAATAGTGGAGAAAAACTCACTTACCATGCTTGGCATTCAAATGGATAAAACCGTGTATAATGGTATCCTCTTCACCATTATTATCTTACTTGCAGCAGGTATAGCCGTTTCTATTTTCCTTTACAAAAAAAGCAATAACGTTACGGTAACAACTAAAAAAGAGCTAAGGGATACCAAAGAATCATTTGATGCTTACCGCAAAGAATCCCGCGAAAAATATGAGCGCACCGTTGTGAAGCACCATAATGAAATGAAATCTTTAAAAGAACGGGCAGGTATATAACAAAGTGTTAATCTCTGCATATTTAGACGAAGTCAAATCATAAATATCCAAAATTCTGAATTTAAAATTCACAATTACTTTAAAATAGGCTTCTCAAAATTTGTATATCAACAAAAGAAATTGATGTAATTTCTGCTATACTCTTAAAGCTTTAAAGCTTTTTACTTATTACCAAAAATCCGCAAAAAAACCTTAATACTAAGCTAAACTAAACGGCATCACAGGCAATGCTTGCTCAGCCCTTCCCACTGAAACCAAGGTTACACTTGCATACTTATATCTGCGCTTGACAGTACTGATGCATATTTTGGCTTTTTAGCAATGGCTCCACTTTCAGAATTTAAGCGTTACTTTTCTTGTCTTCTATATGCTGACTTGCGAATTCTGAAACCTAAAAATCTAATTAGTGTTTGTCCATAAATGCACGATAACTGCTTTGTTGCAAAAAAATATAAATCCTCATATACCTTAGTATACTGCGGTTTATATTTTTTGCACGCCTTGTTCTCGCACATATATGAACAAACACCCAAGTTTATAGACAGACTCTAATTAGTATCTTTTGTTGACAGCATTAACTTACTTGTATTGTCATATACGATAAAATTGTTTTTCGTAATTCTTCCTCTCTTATTGGCTTCACCAGGTAATCATCGAATATCTGACGATAATGCTCCACCTCATGCTCAAGTGCGTAAGCTGATTGGGCAATTATAGGAATATGTGGATGTGTTTTTTTAATCCTTTTGGCAGCAGTTGCACCGTCCATGTTTGGCATTTTAATATCCATCAATATCAGATCGATAGATTCATGGTCGCGGCATTTTTCCACCGCTTCAGCCCCATCTTTTGCATGGATGGTTTTAAAACCAAGGTTCGATAAACATTCTTCGATGTAAAGATAGTTATAGGTCTCATCTTCAGCAACTAAAATTGTGCCTCCGTGGCTTTTTTGCTTTGCCGGCTCTTCATTCTGATTTTCAACTACCGGCAGATACGGAAGAGTAAAGTAAAAAACAGAACCCTTTCCAGGTTCTGATGCTACCCATATTTCACCCCCAAGGAGTTCCACAAAACCACGGGAAATGGAAAGTCCAAGACCTGTCCCCCCATATGCACGACTTAAACCTTCATCTGCCTGGCAAAAACGGTCAAATATTTTGTTATGTAGGCTTTTATTAATTCCCGGGCCAGTATCCCTGACATAAAATTCCAGCCTGGTACCGGGTGTTTCATTTATCAGCTTATAACCAAATTCCACACTGCCTTTAGTAGTGAATTTTAATGCATTTCTTATTAAATTCTGAAGTACTCGGGTAAATTTTGCTTTATCTGTTTGTACTTTTAAATTGGCCAAAGAATGGGGTTCAGAAGTACTAATGGAAATGCTTTTCTCTGAAGCCAGGGGGCGAAATTCCTCCAGTAAATTTCTCATCGCAAGGCTTATATCCACCGTTTCTTTTACGGTTTTTTCCTGTTTTGTTTCCAGGGAGGAAATGGTAAGGACATCGTTCACAATTGCAAGCAACTGATCACTGCTGCTTTGGATAATAGAAATAAAGCTGTCGGTTTTTTCTTTTGATAAGCCAGTTTTATTCAGCATTTGTGAAAAACCTGTAATGGCATTCATCGGAGTGCGTATCTCATGTGAGAGATTTTGTAAAAAGGAAGTTTTTAATCTGTCACTTTCTTCCGCTTTCACTTTGGCTTCCTGCAGATTATCGATGAGAATAAGCCTTTCAGATATCTTCCACACATTATCCATGAGTAAGGTTAGCTGCCGGATATCTGAGGTATCATAATCAGTTGCTTTGTTTGCCACACCAGCCACAGCAACAATTTTTTTATCAAATATTACAGGAATTGTCAGGAATTTGGAAAGCTTAACATGGCCTTTAGGTGTTCCTTTAATATGAGGATTAGAGGCTTCAAAGTCATTGATTATAATGGGTTTCCGTTGCCGTACAGCCTCACCCCAACACCCGGTGCTATCCAAATCATAAACTGTTTGTGCATTCATGACCGCACATTCATGCATTACTTCTTTTGACCATGTATTCAGGGTGAACTGCCTGGTTTTATCATTGTAGAAATATATGTAACCGATTTTACTGTGGGTAAGTTTAATCGCTTCACTTAATGCAAAGTCAAGCAATTCCTGGATCGAATTTGTTTTATACTGGGAGATGCGCAGTAAACTCTCAAGCCGGTCGTTACTAAGCTCAACGAGTAGCTTTTGATTTTTAATAAGTTCCTCTTTTTTTTCCGCTTTCTCCTTTGCGGCCTGCATTTCATTTAAATATTTTAAGCGCTCAGAGATATCACGCATCACCCCAAGGTTGCCAATCCATTCGTCATTCTCATCATACAATTTTGATCCAAATAATTCGCAGGGAATTATGGTTCCATTTTTTTGCCTGAAGTGGTTGACTAAATTTTTTTCTGATGCATTATCATTGGATTGGGCGATTTTTATCCCAAGCGCCTCAAAATCGTGCTTATTGGCATAGAGCAATTCTGTTTTTTTACCAATGAGTTCCTCTGGTTTATACCCAAAAGTTTTAAACATACCCTCATTGGCGTGTAAAATAACCCTTTCTCTGTCAGTAATTATCACTCCTTCAGTTAGGGAATTGAACATAACCTCAAATCTTAGTTTTTCCTGGCGTAAAAAACGTGCATTTTCTTCTGCTTTTTCTTTTGCTTTGTTTAATTCTGTTTCTGCTTGTTTTTGCCGGGTAATAACCTTAAATACACAATACGTTTGAATGAATTCTCCTTTATCATCATATCCGGCGTTTCCATCAAATGATACCATGAGAAATTCTCCATTTTTCTTCAGAATGCTGAATTCGATATCAGAAACTGAACCCGTTGACTTAAGCAATGGAAAATTCTGTATAAATTTCTTCTTGCCATTTGCATCCAAAAAATTTGCAAACGATTTCCCAATCACTTCATTTTTTTTATAGCCAAGAGTCATCAACCATTTAGAATTCACATGTATTATTTCACCGCGTGCATTAAGTGACTGAAAAGAAAGTGGAAGGTTCTCAGAAAACCGAAATTGATCATTGGTATTATCATTAGCCATACTTTTTAGATTCAACGAACCTTTTGGTTTACTATCTTTGGATCTTTTCAGCATAACAGAAACTATTAAGGTAATCTTTGTATTGAGTAAGTCTTTTATACACCCCTGAACTATCCCGTGATGATTATTTAAAGATAATTAATCATTCAAGGATATTATCTGCTGGAAGGCTATTATTTTCTATTAAAAATAATGATATATATCAGGCATTGAGCAGCAAATTATGCAAAATATACCCCGGATACTTTACCACTTGCAGATTTATTAACGATTGTTCTATTTATATAAAATCACAATCATTTTTTGGAACTTAAACAGCTATTTATCATATGCATGTGAGATAAATTACCTGATTAATTTCAGGACCTGCTGAAAAATATCATATCCTTTTTACAGTAATTTAACCATGTGAATCATATCCACACATTGAATTCCGTTTTCAATGATGGGTTTTTTATACTTTTTTAAAAAGTAATCTTTTTCAATATGAGACAACCTGAAACCTGCCTTTTGATAGAGATAA
>JBEPYD010000325.1:0-5252 GCA_041641575.1 Bacteroidales bacterium | reverse complement strand
TTTTCAATTTTACCTGATGGAACGACGTTGCTTATTGATGCAGGTGAGCAAGACCCAACTTCGCCACGGGTACTCTCACCAAGAAACACACCCCGTTTCCCTGACTATTCCCGATTGGGTTACCAATGGCAAGCCGATTATATTTTAGCTATGCTACCGGAAGCCGATGTACCTGTTATCGATTACGCCTTAATCACACATTTTCATTCAGATCATTACGGCGGTATGTACCCGGGAATACCTAAATCCGAAAATGGAAATTATTTCTTATCTGGTATTACCGGGGTTGGGGATATCATTCCTGTTAAAGTTATCGTTGACAGAGGATGGTATTATCCTTTAGATTTAAAGGCATATGCAAAAACTAATCCTGAACGGTTTTCTTCTCTTCTGAACTACTGGAATTTTATTTCTCATTTTCAGGCGCAAAATGAACTGGAATATCAGGCGTTTGATATAGGATCTGACAGCCAATTCAGATTAATGAAAGATCAGGGCAATTTTGAAAACTTCAGGATACGTAATATCAATGCAAATGGAGTGGTTTGGGCTGGTAAGGAGCAAACCCCTGATATTAGCCTAATGCCGGATTCCAATACGGTAAGAGAAACAGGGGTGATACCCGGTGAAAATTCCCTTTCATGTGGTATTTTGATGGAATACGGGCCCTTCAGATTTTATACCGGTGGCGACATACAGGGTAAACAACCGGATTTTATGAACAAGCCCGAATGGTTCGATATGGAAAGCATCGTTGCTCCTGTTGTGGGTGAAGTTGATGTTACTACTGCAAACCATCATGCAAATCGTGATGCAATGACTGCAGATTACCTGGCTGTATTAAAGCCCAGGGTTATCATCCAGGAAGTGTGGTCCTCAGATCATCCCGGGCACGAGGCTTTATTACGCATGTCTTCAAAAAACATATGGAAAGAAGAGCGGGATATTTTTGCTACCAACATGCTTCTGCCTAATAAACTGGTGATTGGCGAATTGATTAACGAAAGCTACAAAAGCATGGATGGGCATATCGTACTTCGGGTAATGCCCGATGGAAATGAATATTTTGTTTATATACTGGATCATCAGGACAGGGAGAGACCAGTTAAATCAGTCTTTGGTCCATATAAATCAAAAAAATAACACTATAAACACCTAAATCAGAATTTTTTAGTATGCGTAAAATTATTTTCTTATCCATCTTTACCTTCATGGTGAGTGCCTGCACTGAAACTTCCTCAGAGCCCGTGGGTGAAAAATATGCAGAAGATATAAAATTGGTTGTTCACAGGGGAGCCAACAGAGTAGCCCCGGAGAATACCTTATCGGCTTTTCAAAAAGCAATTGATTTAGGTGCTGATTTTATTGAGGTTGATGTATCCATGAGCAGTGACAGTATATTGTATTGTTTTCATGACAAAACCCTGGAGCGAACCACTAATGGTACAGGGATTTTTGCCTTGCGGCCTTCTGCATATATTGATACACTTGATGCCGGCTCATGGTTCTCACCAGCATTCAGCAATGAAAAAGTGCCTGAATTGTCTGAAATTGTAGCAATGGGCGGCGACAAAGTAGATTATTACTTCGATGTTAAACTGGCTGATTTAAAAACCCTTAAAAATTTTATTTATGATCATCAATTGGCTAATCGTTGCTTTGTATGGTTTAATGACCAGGAAAAGGCCAGAGAGTTTAAAGAATTAGCACCCGGAATTGCTTTAAAAGTTAATGCTGTTGATGCTGCTGAAGCTGATAGTTTGATTAATCTGTTTAATCCATGGGTGATAGAATGTGATGTGTTCAATATCTCTGATGGGTTAACAGAAGTTTGCAGAAAAAATGACGTTAAACTAATGGCCAATTTGTTGCGTGATAGCTGGTGGGAATACAAAGTGGCACTGCAAAAAGGTGTTGATCTTGTAAATATCGATCATCCTGATTATTTTAATAATGTAAGAGAAAATCCTGAAAATGAGTTTTCTGCCTACCGGCTGGCCGCACACAGGGGAGGAATAACCGAAGGAATTTTTGATGAATATGATCCCACTTCTATAATGGCCGCTATTGACAGTGGCTACTGGATGCTTGAAGTAGACCTGCGTCCCACCGCCGATAAACAAATTGTTGTACATCATGATAAGGACTTAAAACGCATTTATGGTGTTGATAAAGATGTATCGGAACTAACCATGGCAGAGTTAAAAGAACTCAGGGCTACTAAAGGAGGGTACGCTCCACTCTCATTTGACGAACTGGTTGCGGTAACTAAGGGTAAGGTAAGGTTTATGGTTGATGTAAAGCCCCGGGACCCTGAACAATGGTTTATTGAACAGATAAAACTTACCCTTGAAGAGAATAATATACTACATGAAACGTATTTTATCCGGAACGATTTGCGGAAGTACTTTGGCAAGGGTAAATATGGTTTCAGAATGCATGAGGCCATGGCCATGAAAGAAAGATTAGATTCAGGGGAAAATATTGCTGCACATTATTATCTTTTTGACCATGGCAATGTTATAAATGCGCAGGCAGCAAGATGGTGCCAAAAAAATGCCATTGATGTTTGTGCCTCGGTAAATGTGGGCCATTACCGAATGGAAGATCACTATATGGGAGCCAGACGTGATATTGAGTATCTGAAAAAATCAGGGGTTACCATGTTTCAAATAGACTCTCCTTACGATTCTTTTTTCAATTTAGCCTTAATAAAACCGCAGGATTAATGTTATATACCAATAAACTAAAAAGATGGGGTTTCTTCCTCCTGATTTTTAATTTTTTTAATGTCGCGGGTCAGGTTGCTTTGCATTCACATAATGATTATCACCAGGATTTTCCGTTCTGGAAAGCAATAGTGGCAGGTTGCAGATCGGTTGAGATTGATGTTTTTCTTAAAAAAGATTCCCTTTATGTAGCACATGACAGATTTGATTTAAGAACAAATCGTTCATTTCAAGAACTATATGTTTTACCATTAGAACAGGCATTTGAACATGATTTTCTGATGAAGAATAAACAAGAAATCCCTTTTCAATACCTCATAGATTTAAAAACAGATGGTGTTTCCACATTAAGTAAACTAGTGGAAATACTGAGTGAATATCCGGAATTTTTTAATCCAGCAGTTAATCCAGAAGCAGTAAGAATAATCATTAGTGGAAATGTGCCAGGTTCTGAACAAATTAATCAGTTTCCACAATATATTTTGTATGACCTTCGTCACCCGCAACAGATTAGCGATTACCAGGGAAGAGCAGGATTGATCAGTCAGAATTTTGCCAAATTTTCTCAATGGAAAGGAGAAGGTTCTCCAAAGGAAAAAGAAAAGCAAGCAATAAGTGAATATGTAGCAGCTTGTAAAAAGGCAGGCATGCCGGTTCGGTTCTGGAATACCCCAGATACGGAAGATGCGTGGAGATTCCTGATGAACATTGGTGTTGATTTTATTAATACAGATAAGCCTCTGGAAGCAGATCTGTTTCTGAAAAAAATCAGGAATTAGACCCGCACCCCTCTAACTCCCCTAAAGAGGGAGAACCTCCAACGTGCGACTAATGATGCTCTTTTTCCTGTGCTTTCACATTTCATTTTTAAACCATAAACCATCAACTATAAACTTTTTCCTATATGCCTTCTCCCTTGACTCTCATTTACTTTCACCTTTGAGCTTTCCCTTGTGTTTTATGAACTTCCAGCTTACAGCACAATTATTCACTCCCAAAACGCACCTGGTTATCGCAAACCAGAAACGCCTTCTCTGCTTAAGTTTCTATGGACACAGCGCATGAAGATTGTTGTTGAGGGCTTTGTAAATTAATGTACCTGAAAGTGATAATTCATATGCAGATACTATTTACGGATCATACTATCACGAAGTTTGAATAATTCATCAGTTGTAACCACACAGTCTAATCCTTTCTTTAACAAACCTTTTTTTAATGCTTTGTCTCCTGTCCAGATTTTTGATTGCAAGTACTTAGATAATGCCAGATAGGGTGTGTCTTTGGGGTCTATGTCTTTCATTATGTTATATGTTTCTCTCCAAATTTCCTTTGGTACTTGATTTTCGGAAATGTTTTTCATGGTTTTTGTTAGCTTGTAATGAATCCGCCCGACATCATTAAAAGTTTTTCCAGTTAAATTTTGAATTTTCGGATAGTATTTTATTAATTCATCAAACATATATCTGGCTGAGATAAATTCAATTAACCCTTCTGAATTTAAAAGTAAATCTCCAATTTTTCCATTAGTATTAAGTATTCCGCTGAAGACTATATTTGCGTCAACAATTACCTTCATTTGATAAATCTATCTTTGTTTTCATTCCACCAATTTTCGTTAAGTTCATCGGCTAAATGATCTGCATCGTCCTGACTCACATTTTGATTGTTAGCTGCCAATTCAAGGTATTCAAGGTATTCTAACACCCGCTCAATCCCAAATTTATCAACTTTGGATGATATCTTTACTAATATTTCATTTGATGTTCGTTCAATAATCATATTTAGATCTGTTTATAATTTACTTTTCAATTGTCAGTACCTGCTCCGACAATTCGGATGAGACCGCAAAATTAAAAAAATCATTAGTTGCATGTTTTAAATAGTCAATTTAATATGTTTGTTTCATTTTTTCATATAAAGATACGCTATTTTGTCTGTTTCTCAAAGGGTATATTTTTCTTTATAACAGGTTTCAACCGCGTAACCACATCATATTATAAACCGGTACTAATTATAATAATTGCTGGCTCATTAAAATCAGGGCGTTTTGACGGGCAGAAATGCGTTTCCTTTTTAGAGTAGGGAGCCTATCCTGGTGAAACCCATACAATACACGTC
This sequence comes from Bacteroidales bacterium, assembly GCA_041641575.1. Lineage (GTDB taxonomy): Bacteria > Bacteroidota > Bacteroidia > Bacteroidales > JBEPYD01 > JBEPYD01. The sequence goes on along the minus strand of JBEPYD010000325.1, from coordinate 405 downwards.
ATTATGCCGTGTCCGCCGCAACGCAGTGGAGGAGGAGGGCCGCAGGCCGTAATAATCTGTTGGCAAACGCAAACTAAGTGTGGGTAGCATAGAGCGGGGAGCAAGGAATAGCTAACAGATCGCTCCACTGCGTTCGCGATGACGTGCATGTTGTTATATTGTTTCGGTGTTTCCACCTTTGAGCTTTCACCTTTCAACTTTCACCTATCATCTTTAAACTATCAACCATAAACTATAAACCATCAACCATAAACCATAAACCATAAACCATAAACCATAAACCATAAACTATTCCCTTATACCACGTCCCTCATGAACTTTCACCCTTCACTTGAAATTCCCACCTATCCTGAAAACCCATATTATTTGCAATCTGGTGCAGGGGTTCCATGGTTTGCTTTAGGG
>JBEPYD010000324.1:0-5267 GCA_041641575.1 Bacteroidales bacterium | reverse complement strand
CTTTTAAGGCCACCTATTTAACCAGCATCGAGAAAATGTCGTTTATGGAAAACCGTAACATTTACGGTTACATCATGGATAACGAGTATTTTCTGAATGGCGGACGAATTTTCGGCAGTGCCGTCTTTCTGTTGATTATGCAGTTTATGAATCACATCATAGCGCTGAAGTATATTTTTATCATTCTGGCGCTAACGCAGTTTCTTTCTGCTTTTCTAATCCATAAACTCACACTTTTTAAAGTAGTAACCAAATGAGGTGGAAAAATAATATTATGATTTTTTATCAATTAAAATACAGTTATAAACTAACCCTTTTTTTCTCACTGGTTTTATCGATGTCTCAAACGTGGGCATTTAATAAAGTTTTGAAGAAGCCCAATGTGGTTATAATCAATGTGGATGATTTGGGTTGGAATGATGTGCAGTATAATCCCAATAAGAAAAGCCCTTTTCATACCCCAAATATTTCGAAACTGGCTTCTGAAGGGATGGTGTTTACCAATGCTTATGCCTCTTCTCCTGTTTGTTCTCCTACACGTGGAGCGCTTGTTACGGGTAAATCTCCGGCCCGATTGAAAATTACTACCTATATTCCTGATTGGATTGCCTGGAACGTAAACCGTAGGCCCGAAGATGCCAGGTATTCCGATGCGGATATGATCTATCAGCTACCATTGCAGGAAGTTACGTTTGCCGAGGTGCTTAAAAAAAATGGTTACCAAACTGCTTTTTTTGGTAAATGGCACCTGGCCGGGGCTGATGAACATTTTTACCCGGAAGCAAAAGGTAGCATTAAGCCCCAATTTCATCCGGATAAACAAGGGTTTGATATTAACATAGGAGGGTGCGCCAAAGGTTTCCCTTCCAGTTATTTTTCACCTTACGAAAACGCCACGATCCCTGATGGGCCAGACGGCGAATACCTGACCGACAGGTTAACCGATGAACTGATCAATTTTATTAAAGGCATAAAAAATGATTCACCCTTTTGCGCTTATTTGAATTACTATACTGTGCATACTCCTCTTCAGGCCAAAGATGAGGTATTAAAAAAGATGGAGGAAAAGTATGAAGGAAAAACAGCAGCTTATGCTGCAATGATCCATATCCTTGACCAAAATATCGGTGAAATCTTAAATACATTGGATGAATTGAACATTGCTGAAAACACATTGCTTGTATTTACCTCTGATAATGGTGGTTTATTTGATAATACTCCGCTAAGAAGCATAAAAGGAACTGTTTTCGAAGGAGGTATACGTGTACCGGGGATCGTCCGTTTTCCTCCGCTGGTAAAACCGGGCGGGGTATGTGATGAACCAATAATCAGCACCGACCTTTTCCCTACTTTGTTGGATATTACCCATACTCCACATTGTGCAGACAAGGAAGTTGAGGGTGTTTCAATTGTTCCTCTTTTAAAAAATCCCAAGGCTACATTGATACGTGACATTCCTCTCTTTTGGCATTTCCCGCATTATCACGAGAAAGAGAAATACGGGGATATGGCAGGCGCTTTGCGAGTTGACAACTGGAAGTACATTCATTTTTATGATAAAGGAGAAGATTTACTTTTTGACCTGAGTAATGATTTGGCTGAAAATAATAACTGTGCCCGTGAGCATCCGGACAGAACAGAACAAATGAGGCGTTTATTATTTCAGGTTCTAAAACAAACCCATGCAAGTATGCCCAAAAATATATTGACTAAAAACCAATAATAATATAAGGATGAATTTGAAAATAACTTTCTTGATTTTATGCTCGATGATATCGGCGATCTCCATGACAGCAAAGGGCAAAAATATTAAAATGACCTATGAAGATGTTTATGCCCGGTATGGGAACAACACACTAATATTAGGTAATAGCGAAATTGAACGAAAATGGAAGTGGACCGGCTTTGGGTTTGCAACAGTTTCAGTTAAAAATAATCAAACAGGAAAATTATGGACAGGTGAAATCCAAGAGCCTGCAGATTGGGAGTTTCCGGGAAATATTGAAATTGGAACGGGAAAATTAGTTTCCATTAATGCACGGGTTAGCGATGATGAAAAATTTACAGAAAAGCACATAGAAGTGATTGCTGAAATTGAATATCCCGATAACAAGCTGGCTATTAAATACCGTACCTGGTGCTATCCTGAAGGACCCGGAATACGAACGCAGGTATTGATAAAAGCTCTTGAAGGTTTTGGCGCAAAAGAGCCACCTGAGATTGCAGCTATTACTGTTGACAAGATAAAATTGATCCATGCAAGTTCAACACTTAACGGATCAATTCAATACACAGACATGCAGGAAGATAAAAATGTAACGGTCGAGGTGCCAGTGGCTCCGGAAAATATTCTGGACCTAAACCCAGATACCTATTGGCAATCCGAGGTACACGACAGGCAGCCGGAGCGTGCTGCTGAACTCTGGTTTGATTTGGGAACGATTCAAAAATTGAATGGCATTGGCCTTCAACAATTAAGGGATTACCTCAGGGATGGAGCCGCTGAGAAAGCACTGGTTTATACAAGCAATGATACCTTAATATGGGGGAAACCAATTTCAGCACTGTCTTTATCAAGGCAAAGCAATATGGTTTTTTTCGAGTTGCCTGAAACGGAATCTAGATTTGTTCGTCTTGTTTTACCTCACACGTCAAGAAAAAATTACGATATCTGGTCCGGTTCACTGGCAGAATGTCGCTTTTTTACGAATGAGTACCCGTATAAAACACAACATGTAAGAACAGATTTTATTCCGCTTCAACCTGATGGATATTTGCGCAGGGCAATAGGCTATTATGCCGACAATCAATTTCGGAACGATTTATCCTACCCATTGTATAAAGAAGATTTCCGGGACACGGAAGTGCAGAGTGAAGAAATATGGGACTGGAATAATATTTTGTCAGTCGAAAATAACGAAGAAGGAATTTGTTTGGTAAAAGAATCCAACAAGACGGCTAGTCAGAAGGGGCACTTTACAGGAGACTTTCGTGTTTCAAAAAGAGGGATTGAAGTTACCGGATGCGCGCTCGGACCCGACGAAATTATTGATCAATACAGAGAATACTGGGCTACCTGGTGCATTGTTTACGAAGGAGGTGAGTCAGAACGTCAGTTAGCCATTAAGAAATTTGACCGTTTGCGGTTTCCCTCTTTGCAGGCCGATAAAACTTCTTACTATTGCACCTGGGGCTATGCCATTGCCCCGGAGTCGGGATGGCGCGAAAAAATGGACGGTGCCATCGAAAAAAATTTCCTGAAAGAATTAGAGGTAGGCAAGCAAATGGGTATTGAAACATATCTGATAGATGCGGGCTGGGACACGGATTCGTTGAGTCTTCATGTAAAAAACCTATACAGGCCTGAAGAAAGCATTTACCCCAACGAATGGCAAACGGTTACGAAACGCGCTGAAGAATTAAATGTTGATTTAGCACTTTGGACAAGTATCGATCAACCTTTCAGCGACCTGACATGGAACCAGGAACGCGGCAAATTTGTCAACTGGAAATGGGATTTTGCGACTTACAATGATTATCAATCACGGGAAAAAATTATAGAAAAAGCCAGAAAGTTTATCGGAGATTTCGATCATCAGGTTTCGCTAACCTGGGACCTTACAGAGGTTTATCCACGATACGGTTTTTACTGGGCCCGGGAATACGGGAATATTTGGTGGGCAAACAAAGAGCCTTTCCGACATATCTTATATACACCTTCGGTGGTGTTGCGCGATGCCTGGGATTTATCGAGATATCTGAATATCAATAAGTTTCAACTTGCCATCCGAAATACGGAAAGGGTTCTTCAGCCAAGTGACGCTTATCTTCATACCAACGATTATGCTGTCGCCATCACTTTTATGGCAATACCTATGTTTTTTGAGCGGCTCCAGTCGTACACTCCTGAATCACGAAAATTGGTGAAAGAAACCCTGGAAATGTACAAAAAGGAGCGTGATGCGTTGAATGAAAGCTATGTTTTTCCAATAGGGAAGCGGCCAAATAATGATCAGATAACGGGATTGCAGGCGTACAACTCCGAAACCGGAAGCGGACACATTTTGGTTTTCCGTGAATTGTTTTGTCCGGAAAACACTAAGGATGTCCAGCTTCATTTTATCAGAGGAGGGAAGATCAAATTAACCAACGTAAAAACAGGGAAAGAAAAAATCGTTCCGGTTTCAGATAATGGTTTTATCAACATAACGATTGACAAAGCTGCTGATTTCAGGTTTTACAGATATGTGCGATTATAAGCAATTGAATCTTTGTTAACAATTTAATCTGACCGATGAATATGAAAAAATTTTGTTTTACAACCGACCTTGTAAACAATGAAAAACTCATTGAAGAGTACAAATACCACCACCGGAATCTTTGGCCCGGGCTGGCAGAGCATACATTGAAATCAGGTATTCATTCTTTGGAACTTTATAATACTGGCGACAGGCTTGTTATGATAATTGAAGCAGATGATGAGTATGACCCTGAAAAAGAACCTGAGATTTCTGCTGAATTAAAAGAAAAAAACCAGGAATGGCAGAAACTGATGTCGAAATTCCAAAAGCCGCTGCCTCAGGCAAACGGCGATGTTTGGGCGCAAATGAAAAAAATATTTGATTTGAAGGACTTTATATAAATATCATGTAACGTGTTAATTGAATTAAAGTAATGAAAAATTATCGTTGGTTAATATTGTTTTCGACAGTTTTTGCTATGCTGCCCGCATTTACATCCTATGGAAAAGCAAAAAATAACAGGGTTAAGAAGCCCAATATCATCATCATTTTCTGCGACGATCTTGGCTATGGCGATTTAGGTTGCTACGGCTCAACCATCCACCGCACACCCCATGTCGATAAACTGGCTGCAGATGGTATCCGGTTTACTGATTTTTATGTCGCCAGTCCGGTTTGTACTCCTTCGCGGGCAGCTTTACTTACCGGTTGTTACGCGCAACGGGTGGATATGCACGTAAATGAAAAACCGGAACCTCAATTTCGGGCGGTATTAGGACCAATCTCGCCAAAAGGATTAAACCCGGAGGAAACCACCATCGCCGAAATCCTGAAAAAACAAGGCTATAAAACGGCATGCATAGGAAAATGGCATTTGGGTGATCAACCTGAATTTTTTCCAACCAACCATGGCTTCGACTATTTCTACGGCATCCTTACCAGTCATAACCAGGGCACGAAAGATTGTCCGCTGGCTATTTTCGAGCAGGAAAAGGTGGTGCAATATCCTGTAAATATTCCGCTGTT
>JBEPYD010000323.1:0-5284 GCA_041641575.1 Bacteroidales bacterium | reverse complement strand
GGACGAGGAAAGCTTTTTCATCCCTTGCGCATCGGGATAAAACATCGTGCTTACCAGGCATGTGCAAAGCGGCACAACCACAGCTGCAAATTTTTAACTCCACCCCATCCTGTCAGGATGCGTATTTGGCAGCCGGGACGGAAAAGTGAAACGTACCTATCCACGGGTAAAATGTTATCAAAGAACGATGTTGTGTAATCTATTTTCTATAAACCCCCAACGTGCTGGCATATAGCGCCGTACCGCCCAAACTATCCAGTTACACCAGCCACTGTTAAAAAGAACCAATGTACGAAAAACTTCCACATTATCATAGAGCGGGCGGTATGCGCTATCATGCCTTGTTGGTGTTAGTTTCATTACTCTATTCTTACTTATAATAATTTTATTCAGTTAATATTAAATCTATTTTGAAGATATATTCCTAGGGGTATCATGCTAAATCCAATAATTGATATTATCAAAAGTCTAAAAATGATTTTTTCAATATGTTTTGCTTTTTCTTTATCATCAGTAGTTAAATTTTTCAAGTTTCTTTTGAACAAGAAGGGGAGTATAATTTCGAATCTATCAAAAAAATATTCATTTATAAACCTCATAAATCTCATAAAACTCAATTCTTTCGGATAATTCTTAACTAATCGTAGATATAGGAAATGATAATAGGTTTTAAGAGTATAACTTAAGAATCCTATAAATAGAATTATCGGCATAATTATATTTACTATTATTTCAATTTTCATAACTCACCTTTCAAAAGTTCTTTTTTCAATAGTTAATGATTTGTATATCATTTATATAAAATAATCAGTTTAGCATAAAATATTAAACTAATCAATATAGCCAATATCCGAACTCTGATTATCCTAATAGTATCTTTTTTTCATTCCCTTGATTTTGTTTTCAATTCAAAATAGTGCATCTTTTCTGTATTGAATAATATTTCTGACTGTTTGATTTTTTTGAGATGTTCACCATATAACTATTTTATTCTGCTAAATGATGCCTATGTGCGTTTTTTGAATATTAAAAAATTATCTTCTATTCCAAAATATCCGATTATTCAATTATAATATTACTTTAGATTTTCGGTCTAAAATTTCTCATTTTTTCAAAATTAACACCAACGGTTAGTATAAGAATAGTAGCGGCTTGTAAGCACTAACTATTCAAATTTACACAGACCATTTTTATATTTACTTACTTTTGTTTTAGCGAATAATACGCTATTATTTTTATACATTGTTACCACACGTTTTTTATGCTATTTTACCAGAAACTGCTAATAAACAAATCTTTTGCTTGATAAGATTTACCATTTCCCCAGTATTATTAAGAGCATCAATTTCAGCTCTAGTTATTACAATAATTTTTCTCTTTTGAGCAAGATGATATGCAATTGTATTATGAGCTGCATTCAAATCAGCCACATTTCCAGTAATTCCATTATTCGCAATTAAAATTCCAAAATCTAAACCTCTTGATGCAACTTTTTGACAAAACCAATTCACTTCGATACTTGATACAGGACTTGTCCAATTTTTACATTCTATAAGGACAACATTAGGTAAGAAATTAAGGCCATATCTAGATTTGTCATTCCAAATAGCAACATCAATTTCCTCGTTATTATATGCATTCATTTGATTCCTTAAGGCAATTGAAACTCCAGGAATAGTTTCAAATAAATAACACGCCAAATCTTCAAAGGCTGCTCCTTTAATCTGATTAGTTCCGCCATTATCGCAAATGTGTAAATGACCTGCTATAGTATGATTAGAATAGTTAGCCATTTTACTTAAGATTATGTACTACTTCATTTCTGATTTTTCTAATTGTTTCATTGAAATCATTATGATTTAGTTTCTCAATGAAGTCAGAAATCTGAATGAATAAATATCTTGACGTATTCGGTAACTCCTCTTTATTTATACCTTTTAAATAATCATAAAACACTAAACAACTTTCGGCTGAATTGTTGCTAATCACTTTATTTAATGTGTTTTGAAGTCCTTCGAGATTTCGAGTGTTTAGCTCTTTTTTAATTTCTATTAAAATTGGATTTCCAATTACGTTACTTAATTTGTCACTCCAGATACAGAAATCTGTATAAAATTTTGAATTGAAATCCTGTTTATTTTGGATAACATTCAATTGGTATTTTTCAAAAATATCTTTAAAGAGAAATTCATAGTTCCGCTCTTTACTCTTATCGATATTCAAATAATTATTATGAATGTCTTTGTAGTAATTGGGAAAACCTCCTCCATAAAACTTATGTTTTTTGATGTTCGTGTTTTTTTTCTTTGGTTTTAATTTTTTTAGAAAAATATCAAGGTTGAATTTTATTTTATCGATTTCTGTTGAAGTTGCGTGGACGTAAGTAGAGTCAAAAAGAAAGTCAGGGTCATTTTCATATTCGGATACAACGGAAAATATTGGTTTATTACTGCTCACACCAATTCCAGCCTCAAATGCAATATTTGGATTAGCTGAACTATATATTAAAAAAAGGAAATCACACTCTTTAATAGCATTTTTAATTGCTTTTTGAAATGAACTTCCATATTCCATATCATTTCGCGAATCGAAAACCTCAATTCCTTGTTCTGTCAACAAGTTGGTTATTTCCGAAATGTTATCTTTAAAACTGTATGATAAAAATGCTTTCATATGTTTTTTTCAAATGTGTGGTAACGTGTGGCTATAAATACAGTAGCCGCATCCACTATCGCCCGATAAAGATACAAAATTTTAGATCTTCTGCGTTCCTATCCCTGAGCCAAGGCGGCTATTGGATTTGATAGCATGTTAGCTGCTGCCTTAATCTGCAAAGGTATTCTTAGAAAACTCTCCTTCAAAAATAATCTCCTTAGCTAGAGAAATCCCCCAATCTTCACCGTTTGTTTTAACTGTACTAATATTATATATCTCAATTGTTTTGATTTTTTGTGAAAGAGCAACTGTATCAGAATGCATAAATGAACCACCATAACTGTATTTGATTTTCGATTCATCACCTGGCACCTTTTCTCCGATAATCACTTTTTCGTCAAGAGAAATTGTATCTTGTCCATTTATCACCAAGATTGGATTAAAACTATATATCACCTTTTTGCTTAATGTTTTTTGAGGAATATCCAGTTTGAAATCAACAATCAGCGAATCACCAGTACTCTTTAAACCATACAAACTTGGAATCTTTGGGATTTTATGCAAGATAATATGGCTACATCCAGTTAATAATATAAATAGAGCTATAAACTTTATGTATTTCATAATCAATATTTTTTTTATTATTCCAATGGTTTTAGAAGATTAATAAAATCATGAATCTTCTTTTCCATTTCATCTCTAGTTGCTAATTGTTTTTGGTACAAATCAGGACTGTGTTTATAATCCTCCTCGTTTATTGGCTCTTCAAATACCATTTTATGTTGAGCAAATACAAACATAATCCGTAAATACATTGGATAAAACTCTATTAAACTTTGACAGTCATCCTTGAATTCATCCTTGCTTAGGATTATCCGCTCATTTTTCGACAAGTGTCTAAATCCAACTGGAATAGGCTCTTTTACTGGCAATCCGTCTTTGTGCTTAACACAATTAGCTACCCAATTAATTTTGTGTGTAATATAAAATCGTCTCCAATCCTTAATTTTAAAGTTAAATTTGTCCTGTGCCCATTTAACAATTGCCCCTTCTGTTTCCATTAGGTCATTAAAAATAAGTTCAGTTATTTCTACTACATCATTTATATAATTTTCAAGTTTATGAAATAACCCAACATATGAAAGCCTAATCGTATCATGTAATGTTTCTTTGAAATCTAAATCCGTAGTTTTTAAAAGACCTTTGTATTTTGAATTTTGAAAATCTCGTTTTGCATCAACTATTGCTTTATTTGTTGCAGGAATAAAGTGAGAGCAAACTAGTTCTTTATATGAACTCACCTCTGCAATCCGAAAAGTAATTCTATTGAAAATCTGATTAGCAACTTTATCCGTTTGAGTCAAATCAAAATTCGGAATCTTTGAGAACTCATGAATTAAGTTCTCAACCAAAATATCGAATCTATTTATTTTCTTCCGTTTCATAATTGCACTGTGGCTTCACAAAGGTTGCAGCTAACGTGCTGGCATATAGCGTCGTACCGCCCAAACCATCCAGTTACACCAGCCACTGTTAAAAAGAAACAATGTACGAATAACTTCCAAATTATCAAAGTGCGGGCGGTATGAGCTATCATGCCTTGTTAGTGGCAGTTTTCCCTTAATTATCAATATGTTAGCTTTAATCTATTAGTATCTTTATCATAATTTAATCCCATATTTACCTTAATCTGCCTTTTTAAGTCAAGATAGGATAAATCAAGTTTTCTCAGCTCCTTTTTATATACTTTTCTACATTTTCGACTCTCGAATTGCCAAATCTTATCTTCAAACCAAGTTTCCTCTCTTGGAGGTATTATTTTTGTTATTTTTCCACTTGATTTCACTGTTAAAATCAAGTCATCGTAATAACACCATTTATTTTGTAATTTATTTTCTGCGATATAATCATTGAGATAAAATAGTATAGTGTCTTTAAGTATTTCTTCCTTAATGATTTCATTCTTCTTGTTAAGATAAATTCGTTGGTCTATGTAGCTTAAATGAAAATCATCCTTATCGTAATCAATGTTGGCTAATTCCAACAAGTAAAGACAACAAATTTCAAAATTCTCCTGAGGGTCATTTGTTTCATGTCCTTTGTATTCAAATCCAGTCCGATGCTCTAAAATCCATGATGCTCCATCAGTCATAGGAAAGTAATATTTATTCGGAATCGTATCAAATCCAGTTTGGTTTAGCAACTTTGAAAAATAATCCCAATCCTCATTTGATACAGTCATAGATTTTGACTTTTTTAATCCTTTAGGTTCATATCCTGCAGAGCCATTTCCAATTTTATAAGTCAGTTTGTACCTTTCTGCGTTTCTTTCTAATCTAACGATTATTGGATTATCAAAAGTTCTAAGCCATGTAAAACGATAAATTTCACAATCTTCACATATTTCTAATTCATCAAGAATCGGCTCTTTCAAATCTGTAAGTCGAATAACTAATCCAGAGTCAATAATTTGGTCATTACTATATTCTCCGTGGGAAAAGAAATCAAAATCCTGTCCATATGCAAGGACATTTGCAAAAAGAAAAAATAATATTATCGTGTATTTATTCATTCTCAGTATGTTGGTGTCGCTGGGCTAATTGCCACTAACGGCCCTGGCTATGTCAAG
>JBEPYD010000322.1:0-5301 GCA_041641575.1 Bacteroidales bacterium | reverse complement strand
TTTCCCGAATTTTCATGGGTATGAAGCAACCCGAAAAGATGGCCAATTTCATGGGTTAGTGTTGTATTTGCGCCATTTCTGGTTAGAAAAATTGCATTTGTTATGGAATTATATGTTGCGCGTACCGTTTTATCAGGCCCAAATAAATTCGGCTTTACCAATTTCTCCACCAAATGAATATTAATGGCATCGTTTTCTTTATTCGTCATGGAATTTAAGGGTCCTTCCAGGTAGTAACCTGTTTTTGCATTTTTTTCTTCCTTTACAATCTCGGGCTCATCCAACAGGTAAAAACTAAACCCGGTTTGATTTAATTCATTATAATTGTTCAGGTTCTCAAGCTGCTGCTTTACTTCTTCCTGTATTTCCTCAACGGATTCACCTTCACTCGTGTGTACCCAAAATTTCAGCGGTATATGGAAATATAATTTCTGTCCTTTCTTTGGTTGTTCATCGTAATTAATGTGGTTGAGAAAATCTTCCAGCACATCATTATCACCTATCCATGGCTCTTTGCCCTGGTAAATATTCTTAAAATTATGGTACGAAAAGGCTGTCTGGGCATTCACATAACTGCCCATTAAAAAGAACAGGACTAAGACCCGAAATATTTGCTGAATTTTATTTGGCATTGTTTTCCAATTACAATTATGGCATTACCTTACAGATAGAGCAACAAGTAATTAATGCAGCTGTTATACGTGTGGCTTTGATATTGCGTTGCGAAAAACGTGCCGAAAAAATGGAGTGATTAGGCAGGTATGCCTTTAAACTCCCTTACCTTATCAAGAAACTCATCAAATAAAAATTCAGTATCCGTAGGTCCGCTTGATGCTTCGGGGTGAAACTGACTGGAGAAAAATGGTTTCGTATTGTGAGATATGCCCTCGTTGGTATTGTCATTGAGATTTAAAAACAAGGGTTGCCAGTTGTTAGGAAGGGTATTATTGTTAATGGCAAAACCATGGTTTTGTGAAGTAATGTAAGCATTATCTGTTCCCTTGCGTAATACAGGCTGATTATGGCTCCGGTGCCCGTATTTCAATTTATAGGTATCGGCACCAGCTGCAAGTCCCATTAATTGGTTACCCAGGCAAATACCAAACACAGGCGTATCGCCGGTAAATGCCTGCGTGAGGTTAACAATGGTTTCCCGGCACATTTTAGGATCACCGGGTCCGTTAGAGATAAACAGCCCGTCATACTCCTCTTTGCTAATATCATGATTCCAGGGTACGCGTACCAGTGTAACATCTCGTTTTAAAAAGTTCCGGATGATATTAAACTTTACACCACAGTCGATTAGCAGGATACGGAGGCTGCCATCGCCATATGTAACGGGCTCTTTTATACTCACCTGTGCAACAAGGTTATCCTCGTTCGGGTCGTAAAATTCAATGTCAGCATCACCTTCAATAAGAATTTTACCAAGCATGGTTCCTTTTTCTCTAAGTACTTTTGTAAGCTCACGGGTATCGATTCCGGTAATACCCGGTATATTATCCTTTTTTAGCCATTCACCAAGGCTGATATGGGCATTCCAGTGGCTGTATTCTTCGCTGTAATCACTAATAATTAAGGCTGAAATATGTAAGCGGTCAGATTCAAAAAACTTCAGCATTTTATCCTGCTCAAGGTTACCGGGTACACCATAATTCCCAACCAGCGGATAAGTGAGCGTAAGAATTTGTCCTTTGTACGAAGGATCTGTTAAACTTTCGGGATAACCGGTCATGGAAGTATTAAAGACAACTTCGCCGGATATTGGTGTATCGGCACCAAATGAATATCCGTGAAATTCAAGTCCGTTTTCGAGTACTAGCTTTGCTTTTTTGTATGATGCTCCCATGATAATTTTATTTAGAATTTATTCTTACGGGCGTGAAAAGTGATGATCTCCTTTACTTGCTCCGGATTTAACTTTTTGGCAATTATTTCTTTGTCTTCATTTAGCACAAAAATGACCGGGCTGCTTTTAATGGCATAATCAATTTTATACTGATAGCTATATGGATTCCATGTATTGGTCCAGTGGTAAATACCATGCTCATTGATGAAATCAACCCATTTTACTTTTCCCTCTTCTCCTCCAAGCATGTGCACGGCAATAACTTCAATGTTATATTCATCCATATCCTGCACAATCTTATAAAGCTGTGGGATTGTTTTTTTACAGTGGCCGCAATCAGCCTCCCAAAAGGCCAGTACTGTATAATCTGCATCTACATCATACAGGTGCATTTCCCCACCCACATATACATTCTTTTTTAATTCCGGGTCATCAGTTGCCATCATAAAATGATCCTCAGGAATGGTGATAAGATCAATGTCCGGAGCTTTGTTACCAATTAAGAGCGGTTTTTGTTTTTTCACTTCTTCCTTTAGGTTGGCAATAAACGCACTGTCACTCCATTCTGCTTCAGGTATGTAGTAGTTTTCTGCGATATGAATAAAGACTTTATCCATGCCCATAATCTGGCTTTGTGCATACTTATTAAATAATTCCACCAGCATAAAACGGAAAAGCTCCTCGCCTGCACGGGATTCTTCAATTAGCCAGTCAATCTCTGTAATAAGTGTATCAGGAATCTGGGGGATTACTTTATCCAGGTAGGTGATTATTTTATTTTTATAGAAGGGCGTGCGCAACAACCGTGGGTCTGCAGGATTGAAGTTGTCGAAATAATGGGCGCGGTAGTACTTATACTGGAACATACTGTCTATGACCTCACCTTTTTCATTTTTTGGTGGCTCAGGAACCTTAACATCACGGGTGGCAAGTATAAAGCTGCTCAGAAAGTTATCTTTATTTTCTGCCACAAACCTGTCCATGTTTTTGTTTACTTCAGCCGTAAGGTTATCTAATTGTTCCTGAATAGCAGTTTTATTTCCGGGTTCGGCATCTTTTAAAGATTGCTGTAATTGCATAGCCTTTTGACGCTTTTCAGTTAAAAACCGCTGATATTCATAAAATGCCTCATTAAGTGCTGATCCTTGAAATGTGGTATTTACCAAAAATTCTGTAGTATCTGTTTTGATGCTGAATACCTGATCTCTGTCCAGCAACACATCAAACAATGACTGGTTGGGGAGGTATATAAAATACATGCCTCCGGGCAGTTTTTCATCTCCTGCAAAAGTTCCGCAACCCTGTTGGTTTAGGGTAAGTGTATCATCAGGGAGAAGGGCATCATTAAACCGATGGCCAAGAATAATCTCCTTTTCAGGCAGATTGGGGATGCAGAGATCAATGGAATACCCTTTCTGAGCCGCTATTCGATGAATAAATGAAACAGAAACAAACAGGATTAGAAAAAAATAATTGAAAATTTTCCAGCGCATAAATTTACTTAATTAATAAATGTATTTTTTTACAGATTATCAATTAAAAACGATTGCAAAAATAAAATATTTTACGGGAAATGAGTGGCCTTTTAATTGTGATTGAAAAATCAGCCTGTTAACCCAGATATTTTCCCACCATTTGAAGCAACATATCAACCTTAATTGGCTTGGAAATATAGTCGTCGCAGCCGGCTTCAATAATTTTCTCTTTATCATTTTCCATGGCATATGCCGTTTGGGCAATTATGGGTAAATCCGGACGAATTTCCTTAAACTTACGGGTTGCTTCATAACCACTTAATTTTGGCATTTGCATATCCATTAATACCAAATCGATTTTTTCCTCTTTTTTAACAATCTCCACTGCTTCCTTTCCATCCTTTGCCCTTATGATGTGGGGCTCCTTCATAAATAAGGCGGCCTGTAGAAACATAAAATTGGAATCAACATCCTCAGCAATCAAAATAATTTTATCTTTCCAGTTATCATTTTTTTGTTTCACTTTTGCCTCAGCCACAGGAATATCCTTTTGCATGCTGTCATCATGCGGAATGGTAAAATAGAAGGTGCTGCCCTTTTCGGGTTCTGATTCTACCCATATTTCACCACCTAAAAGTTCGGTAAGATTTTTGCTAATTGAGAGTCCTAATCCTGTGCCTCCATAGTTTTTCCCTGATGTTTCAGACACCTGCTGAAAGCGGTTGAAAATAAGCTGTTGTTTATCTTTGCTGATGCCTATACCGGTATCTTTAACATGGAACTGAATTTTATCTTCCAACTTTTTAAATCCAAATGAAACCGTTCCCTCCTCTGTAAACTTAATGGCATTACTGAGCAGGTTTGAAAGTATTTGTCTCAGGCGTAATGCATCAGTATAAATATTAAAATCCTTTTCAATACATCCGCTTGAACAATATAAGTTAAGGCTACGCTTCTTTTTTATAATGATCTCTTCTCTGAAGGTTTGCTCCAGCTCATTTAGCAAATCAGGAAGGGGAGTTGTATTTTTGGAAATTGTAAGTTGCCCCGCTTCAATCTTCGATATATCAATAATATCGTTAATTAAATTTAGAAGTGCGATGCTGCTGGAGTTTATAAAACTTAAATATTCCTTTTGTTTTTCTTCATCTATTGAAGTGGTAAGCAGCAGGTCGGTAAACCCAATAATGGAGTTCATGGGTGTACGAATTTCGTGAGACATATTGGAAAGAAAAGCGGACTTAAGATTATCGGATTCTTCAGCTCTTTCTTTGGCCTTTACAAGTTCCAATTCTGAATTTTTTCGGTCTATGGCCAATGCGTAAAGATTTGCAAGCCGCTGCAGGTTATGCAAATCTTCATTGGAATATTCCCTGTTTGAATTAAAAACAGTGATCTGCCCAACCAGCTTTTCATCAATAACCGCGGGCAAACTTAAAAAATTATTTATTTGCAGCGGTTCCATGCCAAATCCTAGATCAAGTTCCCTGGTTTTTGGCTTATTGGTGAAAAATGGATTTGTTTTGTCCAGGGTGTAGGAGCTGATGGATTTGTAGAAATCAGAATTTTTTGTAAAACGTATAGATTTCTCTCCGTCATTATGTCCCTGTAAAAAAGGCATATGCGCAAAAGTATACACAATTAAGTCTTCATTTTCGGGATCGAACGAACAAATAAAGCCAGATTCTGACCCTGTAAAATCACGTGCAAATTCATAAATGATGGAAGATATACTCTCTATGCTTTCATCGCGGGCCAGCAAATTACGTGCAACTTTGGCAAAGGAACTGTTCAGCAATGATTCAAGCAGGTGGGACTTTTCAAGCTTTTTATGCTCGGTAATGTTTCTTGCAATAGTGGATGCCCCCTGTATAACTCCCTCATCATCGTAAAAAGGAGAAATGGATAAAGAAACATCAAGGAGTTTTCCACTTTTATGAGTCCTGACAGTTTCAAAATGTTGTATTCTTTCTCCCT
>JBEPYD010000321.1:0-5313 GCA_041641575.1 Bacteroidales bacterium | reverse complement strand
TTGTATGTCAAAGCATTTGATTTTTACGATGAATATTCCAAGGTCGCCCATTTCCGGCGTAAAAGCCGGTGGCTGCGGCGTACGTTCCGTATATTGCCAGATTTCAAATCCGCCCCCACCCTGTAAATTAATAGCCAGCGCTGCATGACGGCTACGGGGCTTACCTCCGGTATACGGCAGCATGAGCTGAGCAACAGCCTCCTCCTCAAAAACCCTGATATCCGTGCCAAAATTTTTACGGTACCAGGCCCATGCTTCATGCACATTTGGCACACCTATACCCGCCTGCTGAATTCCACTGATTACAATCTTATTTTCTTCCATGGCTTTATTCGCTTTATCTTTTTTTATGTTGGTTTTATTTTTGATGCCAGGTGATAATAAACACCGGGTAAAAATCTTCTGAAGTGTACCATTAATAATTCCTTACCACCGATGAGTACCTCCTTTTTATTATGTTTAATTGCTTTTATTATTTTCCGGGCACAAATATCTGCAGGGATACCTTCTTCCTGTCCTTCATCCATTTTCCCATGCGCCTTGCCAGATTTAGTTACCGCATTATAGGATATATTTGTACGCACCCTGCCGGGAATAATTATGGTAATGCCAATATTGCTGTTTTTCTCCTCTGCCCTCAATGTATCAAAAAAACCATGCAGGGCATGCTTGGCGGCCGAATAGGCTGAGCGAAGCGGAAAGCCAAATTTCCCTACGATACTACTTACCACGGCAATATGTCCGCCACCATTTTCTTTCATCATAGGCAGTACTAATTTTGTAAGAGAAACGGTACCAAAATAGTTTACCTCCATAACCTGCCGGTCCACCTCAACAGGTGTTTCGTAAACCATTGAACGTTGGCTGATACCTCCGTTGTTAATCAGAATATCAACCTGCTGCACTGTTTTTTTCACCTCCGCAAAGGCTATTGCTATACTTTCCTGATCAGCAAGATCAAGAGGGATAACATGCACCTTTTCAGCACCCAGCTGAAGGCAATTTTGTCTCACTTTTTCAAGTTTTTCTTTGTTACGGGCAGAAACAATGAGCGTGACACCTTCCCCGCTGATCTGCTCCGCCAGGGCCTCTCCTATTCCACTGGAAGCTCCTGTTATCCATACAGTTTTTCCTTTTATTTTCATGAAATCCCTTTTTTTGCAAGCATTTCCAGTATTTCAGAATTCAATTTTTTTGCTTTTTGTACTTTTGAATTTTTCTTATTCATTCCAAAGTTATAGCGAATTTTTGCAAATACTTTTTTGGCTGCAATGTAATACTTAAACGCCAGATGCCCACATAAAGGCATAAGTATCAGATAAATCAGGGAGAGCCACCAGGCGGAAAGAAAAAGAAAACTCAGCGCAAAAATAACCAGATAAAATACAGGAAAAAGTACAATGGCAAGAACAAATTTAAATGAACTATGAAATTGCGGGTCTTTCACCTTTTTAGTGTAAAAAACAGGAATTGAATAAGGAACAATGTTATGTAGCCACCCAAATAAAAACACAGGGAGCGCCAGAATAAGCCCGATACATTGCAAAATTATTTTTCCATAGGAATAAGAATCCCGCTGGAATAGCCATATTCTTAAACGGCTTTCTTTTACCAGCACTTTGAATTCATTTACTTTCTCTGCATATAGCTCCATAAATTCAGGATCCTTCTCTTCGGCAGACTCAAGGGTCTGTACCATCTTTTTCTCCTGCTCAAAATGCGCAGCAAGATCAGATTTTTTAACTTCAGCATTTGCTACTTTATGCGAAATAAGAATTTCCCGGCTATCCTGAATAGTATCATAATAATTTTTACTCTGAATATCTACCATTACTTCGCTCATTCCCTTGCGTAAATCATCCCTTAATCTATTCGTAGCTTCAATTGGATCCTCATCATAAGCAGGCATATAATCAAGAATGCTTATAGGTTTTCCAAAATTGATCAGCAAGTCCGTTCTGAAATTCTGATAATGCTTGAAATCAAGGCCTACCGGAACAAAAAGCACGGAGCGATCTGTGCCAATGGTTTGCTGAGCCTGGAATCCAATTCTAAAGGCCCCTTTACCGAACACCCGAAGCTTTCGCTGATGCCCGTGATTTCCTTCTGGCATTATTCCCCCGGCACCATTTTTTTTAAGTGCCTGGCTGAGAAGCGAAAATATCTTTTCATTTTTTTTAAGAGATGAAGCACCGTCTCGTATTCTGTAGACTGGTAATATTTTCATCCAGGTAAGCAGATTAATCACCCTTTTTCCTTTAAAAATATCCTGCCGCGCCAGGAAAACAGGCTGCCGCTTGATATTGAGTAATATTGCAAGTGCATCCATCAGCGCGTTCTGGTGATTCACCGTAAAAAGTACGGGTTCATTCTGGGGAACATTCTCTTTGCCCGTTATTACATAATGCCGGTAATATTTCCGGAAAGCCCGGCTTACGTACATGCGAAAGACATCATAGCCCCACGACCATTCTCCTATCTTTGACCTGTCCATGCTTAACTGTTTTTACTGCTTAACTAATTTTTGTTCTTATTCTTTCTTGCCATCAGGAATTTTTATTCCCGACCAGAACCAGGCGATTCCCAGTCCTGCAAGAATATGCCATATGCCCCACCATGCTGCTATAAAAGCCATACCACCTATATGTAAATCGGCCGGAAATATTTTAGGATTGAAAATTAATACCAGCCCAAGTCCGGAATTCTGTATACCCGTTTCAATGGTAACGGATCGTCTTTCTCTGCGCGTAATACCAAAAAAGCTACTGAAGGAGTAACCTGTAATAAGCGCAACACTGTTATGGATTAGCACTATAAGAAAAATAAAATAGATATGTTCAATAAAATACTGGTAGTTGCTAGAAAATGCCATAATAACAATACCTATAAATATCAGAATGGATAGTGTTTTAATAGGTTTTACAATTTTGGTGGTGAAGGCAGGAAACTGGTGCGATATAAAAATTCCAATGAGCAAAGGTATTCCCAGCAGAATAAATACCGTTTGAAACATTTGTGAGGCGTCTATTTCCAGCGGACGCAAAAGTTCTGAAGCTTCAGCGGTTGAGAGCAGGCGGTTATAAAGTCCGCCCCAGAACGCAAAATTTACTGGTGTCATGATGATGGCTCCTAAAGTAGCAACAGCTGTTAAACTTACAGAAAGCTCAATACTTCCTTTTGCAAGCGACGAAATAAAGTTAGAGATGTTACCACCCGGGCAGGAAGAAACAAGGATCATTCCAAGAGCTACTGTAGGGGTAACATAATTCCTAAATAGGGCCAATAATAAAAAAGTAACTGCAGGCAACATTACAAATTGTGAAATAACCCCAACTACAGTTGGTTTAGGCCGCATGATAAGTTTTTTGAAAGCACTTATCTTTATTTCAAGTGCCACCCCAAACATGATAAAAGCCAGCGTCAAATTTAAAATGAACAGGCTTTCCTTTGAAAAATTCAATCGAATTGCATCCAGATCCTGCAGTGCCTCTAACATAATAGTATAGTTAATCGATATCTTTTCTGCATAGTAAAAATGAAAGCGCCAAGATAAGAAAAATTCTACAAATGGTATAAAAACAGGTAGTTTCAAACACCATTAAACCTGAGATTTGTTTCCTAAAGTAAAAGCCTTTAAAGGATTGATGGAATATAATTGCTATTGTTGAAAAGTTATGAAAGGAAATTATCCGATTATCATAACTTTGCCAAAATGCGCCTTATTTTTGTAAAAAACTTGTTTCAATTGTGAATGCTTATTTAAAAGATTTAAATGAAGTACAGCGGCAGGCTGTAACAAAAATAGAGGGAGCTTCCCTGGTAATTGCTGGTGCCGGTTCGGGAAAAACCCGCGTTCTGACCTATCGTATTGCTTATATTCTCAGTAATAACGTAGATCCGCGCGCCATTCTTTCACTAACCTTCACCAACAAAGCAGCAAAAGAAATGAAAGAACGGATAGCTACCGTGGTTGGATTTGAGGCTGCCAGAAAGCTTTGGATGGGTACTTTTCACTCTATTTTTTCACGTATCCTCCGCCGGGAAGCCGAACACCTGGGCTTTACGCCAAACTTCACCATTTATGACTCCCAGGACTCGCGGAATTTAATAAAAACAATCATTAAGGAATTAAAGCTGGATGATAAACAGTATAAACCAGCTGAAATAGGCAACAGGATTTCAACCGCAAAAAACAATCTTGTAACCGCTCAGGCTTACGCTGCAAACCCCCAGCTTATACAAACCGATGTCAGTAACCAGCGTCCGCGCATGGCAGATATTTACCGCATGTATGTAAATCGTTGCAAACGTGCCGATGCCATGGATTTTGATGACTTGCTGCTAAATACAAACATCCTTTTCAGAGATTTTCCTGCTGTGCTGGAGAAATACCAGAATACATTCAAATATATATTGGTAGACGAGTACCAGGATACCAATTTTGCACAATCGAAAATAATCAGCAAACTATCTGAAAAGCATCAGAATGTATGTGTGGTTGGAGATGATGCCCAAAGCATTTACGCATTCCGCGGGGCTAAAATTGAGAATATTCTCAATTTTAAAACACAATATCCCGGTTATACCCTGTTTAAACTGGAGCAAAACTACCGCTCCACCCAAACCATCGTAGATGCTGCCAACAGCCTTATAGCGAAGAATAAATCGCAGATTAAAAAGAATGTCTTTTCAAAAAATGATACCGGAAATAAAATACAAATTCTGGAAGCATCCACAGACAATGAGGAAGGATTTATGGTAGCCAATGCCATCAAGGACACCCTTCACCTGAAGAGGGAAAAATACAGTGAATTTGCAATTTTATACCGCACAAATGCACAATCGAGAATTTTTGAAGAAGCCCTGCGGAAAAAGAACATTCCGTATAAAGTATATGGCAGTCTTTCCTTTTATCAAAGAAAAGAAATTAAGGATTTTCTCTCCTACCTGCGCATAATTGTTAATCCTAAAGACGATGAGGCTTTAAAACGCATCATTAATTATCCGGCACGTGGTATCGGAAAAACAACATTAACAAAACTTGAGGAAAAGAGCGCCGGATTGGATGCCAACTTATGGGAAATTCTGAATGATCCCCTGAAGTATGAAGTAGATTTAAATAAAGGAACGCTTCAAAAAATCAGCACTTTTGTTGAAATGATGAAAGAGTTTCAGGGCATGGTACATCAAACAGAGGCCTACGAACTGGCCATGCAGGTAGCCAGCCGCAGCGGAATACTGAATGACCTCCATTTTGAAAATACTCCTGAGAACATTTCCAGGTATGAGAATATCCAGGAGCTATTGAATAGC
>JBEPYD010000320.1:0-5337 GCA_041641575.1 Bacteroidales bacterium | reverse complement strand
GTTATTATATATAAAAGTACCGTTAAATTAAAAGAAACGACGGGTGCAAAAATCCACGTTCCTGACTGGCTTTTGATAAGAGCAGCTATTGACAAAATATCTGTGGCAGACAAATGAGAATTAAATAGTAATCTGAGGCAATTAAAACCTCAAAATATCATTTAACGAAACAACATAACCCATTAAATTCTAACTTAATATTGCTAAAACGTATGAAACGCATAGATGAAGAAGTAAACAAACAGGATGTAATTGACCAGTTAAACTGGAATGCAAGTCTTGACGCGAGCGAAATCCGTATTGATGTAATAGAAAATACCATACGGTTAAAAGGAACCGTGCCTAATTATATTGATAAAATTACGGCTGAAAACACGGTTTACCAGGTTGTGGGGGTTAAAAACGTGGAAAATGAAATCCGCATCGCCCATCCTGATGGTATAGAAATGCCACAAAACGGGCAAATTACCAGCAACATCAATCGTATGCTATTGTGGAACAACAACATTACCTCTTCCGATATAAAAGTGGAAACCACACAGGGTATTACCACCTTATCAGGAAAAGTAGATTCGTACTGGGAAAAGGAACTGGCTGACGACATAGCCAAATCCGCAAAAGGTGTGGCCGGAGTGGTGAATTTACTGGAAGTTGACAAATCCAAATCAATTGTAGATGTGGATATAGAAAATGATTTACGTGCCGCCTTCAGGCGCAACTTCTTTATAGACCCTGATCAGATTGAAACAAATGTGAGTAATGGCACGGTTACCCTAACCGGTTATGTAATAAATTATGCCGTTAAAAAAGAGGTGTTGGATATTGTGCGGCACACGGAAGGGGTTGTTCATATAAACGATAAGCTGGTAATTCAGTAAACCCTGCTTTTCAATTTTAAGAAAAATTGTTTTTCATGCGTTTGGCCTGTACCCGATATTTTCGGGGCAGGCTTTTTATGTGTTGGTTCTATCACGAATTTAATGGTAACTTGCAGTTTGTTTATATATAGTTGAAATATAGTTTAACGTAGTTTATATGTTGTTGTTTTTTGCCAAACAGAGATAGCTTTTGAATGATGATACCTAAAGAAGGATGCATTTGAAAATATTTTGAAAAAGGCAAAAAAACTATCGGTAAAAATGAGCAACTATATTGCGTCAATCAAAAAAAGCAACATTTAAACCATATTTCAACCATATTTACAACTATATTTAAACAGTACCTTAGATGCTGTAAAAATATTTAACCACTGAAATAAGGGTAGTACCTACGTGTTGAATTTGTTGGCCCTGTGTTATATTTGATAAAATACTCACCTCCTTAAATCCATGCTGTTTCATGGAGCCTTGGTAAAACCACTTATATTTGCGGAAATGGTTGAAGAAAAACGCTGATGAATAAAATGCAGCAAAAAGAAAGAAAACAGGGAAAGTTTCAGCATTTGATGTACATGACAGGGTTGGTGCTGGCGGGTGAAAGCATTTACATGCTTCCATATTTGCGCAGAACCTTTCATACGAGCATGGAGCAGGTTTTCGGTCTTGGAAGCATGCAGGTGGGGCTGCTCAATACCATGTTTGGCATTTTGGCGGTGGCTTGTTACTTTCCCAGCGGATGGCTCGCCGACAGAATATCGGCCCGGCGGTTACTTACTTTTTCACTGGCTGCCACCAGTGCCGGAGGTTTTTATATGCTTACCCTGCCATCGTACCGCATGTTACTCATTTTACATGCTTTTTGGGGAGTTACCTCCATTCTTACCTTTTGGGCTGCCCTTATTAAGGCAACACGTAACTGGGGAAACCCTGCGAACCAGGGAACCAGCTTCGGACTTTTAGATGGTGGCCGCGGTGTAATCGCCGCCCTGCTTGCCTCACTGGCAACCACAGCGT
Organism: Bacteroidales bacterium; assembly: GCA_041641575.1. Classification (GTDB taxonomy): domain Bacteria; phylum Bacteroidota; class Bacteroidia; order Bacteroidales; family JBEPYD01; genus JBEPYD01. The sequence goes on along the minus strand of JBEPYD010000320.1, from coordinate 3,445 downwards.
TTGCCATGTCCGGCAATACAGAAGAAGGGTTAAAGCAGGTATTGCTCATATATTCTATCGCACCACTTGTAGCTGCAGTTATCATTTGGCTGGTGATACCAGACCATCAATACCAGAAAAAGAGCAAGGTACCCATGGCTGAATCACGCAAGGATTCCGGCCTTAAAAAAGTAATGGCATTGCCACAGGTTTGGCTGCTGGCCATTATCATCTTCTGCGCATATATGCTTTACCTGGGTTCTTTTGATTTTCCTGCCTATGCTGAGCGGGCCTATGGGCAAACCAAAACATTTGGTGCTATATTGGGAACCATACGTGATTGGATGCGGCCGATTGCCGCCCTCGGTGCCGGATTGCTTGCTGATAAAATCCGTCCATCAAGAGCCATTCAGGCTGCTTTCTTTTTGCTTATTATTAGTTTTGGTGCCATGGCTGTAATGGAACCTTCCGCATCAAATATGTGGGTATTATGGATACAGGTTATTCTATCGGCCCTGGCTGTTTTTGCACTACGGGGCGTTTACTTTGCCACCATGGAAGAAACAGGGGTTCCAAAAACACTTACAGGCACCACCGTGGGTATTGTATCATTTATCGGGTTTGCGCCTGATATTTTTGCCCATACCCTTTCCGGATGGTTTGTGGATACCTATGGTTTACAATTGGGATACCGCTACTATTTTTCACTTCTGAGTGCTATAGCCCTGATGGGATTAATTACCGCTTTGCAAATATCAAAATTCCGTTCTGCACATATCAAAAAAATAGTACATGAGAAATAATATTTAGAAGAACAATTGGGTTTGTATTCGGCGATGCAGTTCTTAATCGTGAATTCGTGGTTATAAACATAATTATTAATCTGTGGTATATGAATTTCCCCTGGCAATTTTAAAATTTCCTTTATTTTTCTGCGTTTAGTTGCAAAATCCTTTCAGGGGATTTAAATTTGATATATGAACACATTCATGCACAAATACAAAAAGCACAAATACATAAAGATTTTGCTCTTTACCATTCCTTTAATGCTCTTTTTAGCGGCTGCTAATGTACACGAGCCCCATCAAATTGACGATTTATTCTTTAAAGGATCGTACGATGAAGCTGTGCGCAAGTCTTTAGAATCCAATAAGCCCATTTTTATATTCGCTTATACAGATTGGTGTGGCTATTGTAAGAAGTTTAAGTCGCATACGCTTGCCGACTCTTCTGTTAGGCAGTACATGAGAGATAATTTCGTGAATTTGCAAATAAACATGGAGTCGGAAGATGGAATAAGGATAGCACGGAAGTATCTTATCAGTGCCTACCCCACTTTGTTATTTTTACAACCCAATGCTGAAGAGCTTACAAAGGTTACCGGTTATCAGGATGTAGCATCATTTATGGTTACCCTAAAAAATGCTCAGGATAAGAATAATTCTTCCGGTAGTTAGCGCCTTCCTGAAACCTCCTTGTTATTCTACACCCGGATTCCAACAAAAGAATTTTGCAGATGTTATTATGGCAAAGATATATAACAGATGGAATCTCCGGTTACTACCCTTACATTTCTCCGATACAGTGGCCTAAAAAATAAGTGGTGGGGCTTGTCCATGATGCGCCCGCCAAAACATTTTCTTCATAATATCCCTGGTCTGCTATTCTGGAAATTGTTGGGAACAGGTGCAGGCAGGGGTTTTCGACTCGATGCAGACTTCTCTGTATATGCCTTTCTGGCCACCTGGGAATCCCGGCAGCATGCCAATGATTTCGTGGCCAACTCAGCCTTGTTTAAAGCTTATCATCAGCATGCCAAAGAGGTATGGACAGTTTTTATGATTCCACTCAGGTCTCATGGACTATGGGATGGTAAAAATCCTTTTCAGCCACAGGAGGATGTGCCGGGTGAAAATGTTGCTGTGATCACAAGGGCCACCATTGCCCGGAAATACCTGCTCCGGTTCTGGAAATATGTCCCTGCTGCCAGCCAAAGCATCCTCAATTACAGTGGGTTAAAATATGCAAAAGGCATTGGGGAATGGCCAGTGGTGCAAATGGCCACATTCAGCCTTTGGAAGGATGAGCAAAGCATGCAAAAGTTTGCCTATCAAAATCCGGAGCACCGGAAAGTTATTCAAAAAACCCGCGAGCTAAACTGGTATTCGGAAGAATTATTTGCCCGTTTCCGGCCCGTTGAATCTATTGGCAGCTGGAAAGGCAGAAAAATAAATGTGGAATAATTTTCCTCGCATGCTGTGGGATAAACCAGGTGCTTTCAATGCCAAGCTTTACGTAATGGCCCATTATCACCGTATAAAGGATCCGTTTCCGGAAGTGGTGTTTTTCTGATATTTTCCTGCCTTATAGAGATATCTTCAGAGCCGTCATTCATGTCATAATTCCTGCCATTTGGGTAAGCCCCTACACAGGCAAAATCTGAAGAAGCCCCCAGGTTTTTATGTGCTACACCTGCCGGGATTACAATCATATCTCCTTTGGCAACATCAAAGGCTTTTCCATCGGGGCCACCCAGCTGCACTTTTGCACTTCCGGAATAGATGCCAAGCACTTCATGTGTGTTGCTGTGGTAGTGATGATAGTTAAAAATACCATTCCGCCAGCTGTTGCGCCAGTTATGCTGTTGGAATTCCTCTTCAAATAGAGCGGCCATATCTGCAGAATTCTCCATTATGGCGGATTTATAGACCAAAGCCGGAATTTTATTGTTAGGAAAACTGTATGAGGATTCAAGTACTTCTGTAATAACTTCGGGGTTAGGATTGATATTTTGTGGCATAACATTAGCAATTTTGATTCATACACGAACAAGGCCGCAAAAAATGTGCAGAAAATCATTGTAACTCAATCATCATTTAACAAGAAAAACCCGGGAAATATAAACGTCCCGGGTTTAGAAATAAATGGTACTACCCTTATTTTAGTGGTTAAATATGTTTACAGGACCTAAAATACTATTTAAATATAGTTGAAAATATGGTTGAAATGTTACTTTTTTGATTGACGCAATATAGTTACTCATTTTTACCGATAGTTTTTTTGCCTTTTTCAAAATATCTTCAAATGCATCCTTCTTTAGGTATCATCATTCAAAAGCTATCTCTGTTTGGCAAAAAACAACAACATATAAACTACGTTAAACTATATTTCAACTATATATAAACAAATTACAAGTTACCATTAAATTGGTGGTAGAAAAAAATAAATTAAAGTACAAGCGTAACGCAAGAAAATGGCGTTTTGGAGCAACCCCTAAATGGCGCTGCCTCCCCTTTCCTTTGTACGTATACGGATGCATTCCTCAAGAGGAGTAATAAATATTTTACCATCACCCACCACACCTTCTTTGCCATCGGTATGTGATTTGGCGGCTTCAATAATGGTATCAACGGTAACATCGACAAACTGCTCGTTTACGGCTATTTCCAACTTTATCTTCGGAATA
>JBEPYD010000319.1:0-5341 GCA_041641575.1 Bacteroidales bacterium | reverse complement strand
GCGCTTTGGGTGATAACCTGAGAGCCTTTACCCATTTTTCCTGTCCAGGTATTTTGGGCTCCGGTACCACTCACTGGTCCCTGGTAAGTAACTACCATACTGGTGTCATTGGCATGAAAAGGAGACCAGGCAGGCCAGTTCTGAAAAGAATTTACAAGGTCAAACACCACTTCTGCAGGTGCTTCAATTTCAATCTCTGACTGCATTGTCCTCTTTTGTGGTAGGAAAAGTGCGATAACAAGAAAAAGCCCCGCAAGGCTCAGAACAACAATTAGGAAGATTTTAAGTGCGCGCATAATTTAGGTTTTGCATGTTTAGCCAAAAATAATGAATAATTTTTATTCAGTCAATGCATCTTTGCCTCCTCTATTATATTTAGGCAGGGTTTTAAATATGGCTTAAAATACGACCTCAATACAGGCTATTTTTTTTGTTCGGTAATAAATCTCTCTCGAGTGTTCCTGGGAAAGGCTGAATGTTTTAGAAAAGAAGAGCTTCTTTCCAGAAGTAAAATGAATGTGTAAACCGGGTTTCTCGTCCAGCTTATAAATAACAGGAATCTGGCAAAAAGTAAAAAACATTGTTTTTCCGGAAATTTGCATCGTTTGTTCAGCCCCTTCCATATCTATCCAGGTATAATCTTTTGTTCCCTCCTCAAAATCGTTTAAAATAAAGGGCCGTAGGATAAAATGAAGTTTTCCTTCATTTACTTTAATACCTAATTCATGCCAGCGGGCAATAATATCTTCTTTCACCTGACCTGTCATCCCTGGTTGTTGTGCACCTGCAAATGCAGGTGTATGGGAATATGGATCCGTTGGAAAAGCACCATACTGGTCAGGCGATTTATGCACACCCAGGCCTTCCTTAATCTCTTTGTATGAGTTTATCCATTCATCGCTTACCTTGGCCTTATCATCCCTTTCAATATTTTCAATTACTGCAAGGCCATATTTTGAAACCATGTGCCAATATATGGAACCCAGCCCCTCGTATTTGAAAAATCGTCCTGACCTGCCGGTAAATGCACGGTGATTAAAAATATTTTCAAACAGATCAAGAATAGACTCACGGTATTGATCAACTAACTGCTGATAGCCATTCTTTGCCAGATGCGCTAATTTCTTGTTGATATCCTGCTTGTTTTTAATATCTCCCGCAAAATGAAACATCTTGTTTTCATCTTTCTCTAAAATTGCCTCCACGTTGTCTTCAGTAAGTGCTTTAAGCAATGGATTTTTATCAACTTCTCCGGCGGTAATGTTATTTTTTTCCAAAAATGTTTCTGGATGCTCGTTAGGATATAGCATATAGCTTTGTTGATCCCTTCTGTACAGCCTGCTTTGCCTGATCTGGTTTATGAGTTTCAGAGCTTCATCAGGAGACAGAAAACCAGAATTTAAGGCAGCCACCTGGCCTTCAAGCATTTCCTGAAGGTGATGCACCTGCATACTTTCATCTTTAAATTCCAATAGATTATAGGAATGGTAGAGCATATCTGTTCTTCGATTCTCAGCGATGGTTTGGTCAATAAATTTCAGGCTTAAATCGAAAAATGTAGTAATTTCTTTCTTCGATAATGTATTAGTCCGCGCATCAACAGTGCTATTATAAACCGAAGATCTGTATGCTGTTGCCGCTAAACCCATTTCTGAGGCAAAGGAAAGACGATCTTTGGGGGTGAACCCTTCCAATAGATTGTTCTCAAAATTTTGAAGGATGCTTTTCAGTGCTGTGAGGAGATTGGTTACAGGTGCCAGTAAGGCATATGATGTTAAGGGAGCGTTTTGAATGATTTGGGAAAGAAAGCTTAAAAACTTTCTCAGATGAAACAGGGTAACCATTGAGGTGCCATTCCCTACAAGGGCGTTGTTTGCATCATTCCACTCAGGGCGTTGCGTGTTCATCCATATGCCTGCCCCGGGTATAAAATTTGAAAGTTTTGTAAGGGTAGTCAGCAGCAATTTTGTTATCATATTACTGTGCAGGAGAGTTGATTTTTCTTCAAATACCAATTTGCCATCACTCCCCCAGTTTGTAGTTCTTTCCTCAATAACTTTTGCTGCCTCATCAGAAAAAACCACGGTATCGTATGGATTTTCCAGTATTCCGTAGAAGTCTTTTACCCTGTAAGGAACATTCGCAAAAACAAAAACCGGGTTTGAAAGTAATGTTTCCAGACGGCCGGGAAAAAAGCTATTTAGCATTTCTAAAAGCCGCAGCAGGTATATTAACTGGTGGTCTCCCCAGTAACCAATGTTAGACCATGGATCCTCCGGGTCAAAAAGTTCCCAGTCAATACCTGCGTGGGTTATGCGGTATGGATTATAGCCATCAAGGGTAGAGGCATTCAGAAATTTCACCACCACATGCTCTATGAAACCCGGAAAGCTATATAAAAGTGCCTCCCAGTTCTGGAAGATATCCCGCCAGTTTCCCTGGTAATCCGTACGCATTTCGCCTTGTTTATCATGAATTTGAATATTAAATTTATTCCAGGGTCTGCTTGGATCTCCATGCCGTCTGCTAAAAGAAAGGGGTAAATATTCAAAAACCAGTCTTTCCAGGTCTGCATCAGATTTGTTTTTTGCTATATCGATGAGTTCTGTTGTGGTAATTTTTTTTGGTAGTTCCTTTAAAATATCTTTATAAGATTGATGTATTTTTTTATTTCTGATTTCCAGAAAGTCAGCAAAGTCTTTGTTAATAAGTGTATAATCTTCTGGAAAAAAACCTCCACGCATGATATTGAACAATACATTTGAAAAATGGCGCATCTTTCCTTTCTTGTCGGCATTGTGCTGTATACCATCGGCTTTGGCAACATAACTTTTCAGTTGATAGTCTCCTTTTTCAATATCTTTTAATATCTTTTCAAAAAGACCGGCATCATTTTTTATACGGTTTTTCAGATTTTGAATTTGGACATGTGATTGATCTACATCTGCAATTGTAAGCCATCTTTTATTTTCACGGGGCTTAAGCGAAATATTTGCTAATGAAAAATAGGCGCCCCGCTGGCCTTTAATGCTATCTTCAGTTTCAATTTTAGCATCTTCCCTGAAGTTTTCAATTTGATAGCCGGATAAAAGCTGGTTTGTTGGATTTAAACCCACCGTCCAAACAATATTTGCCTGCAAAGACTCCAGAGCCTCGGCACGGTCAGAAATGGCGGAGCTCAGAAAATATAATCCCAGCCTGTATTCCTCTTGAAGGATATTCACTTTATAGGCATCAATCAGCGTACTCATATTTGCCTGCATGGGCGTATTCACATCCGGCGGCAGGAGGTTGAGTAAACCATCCAGTATTTCTATTTTTATTTCCTCTTTACTTTCCAGACTTTCTATTGATGTTTCTCTGATAAAACCGTACCGGTGGCTGTTCATCCAGCTATATCTGAAAACCAGCTTCAGGTCCGGGTTTACTTCCTCAAATATTACTTTATTTCCTGCAATGGATTTGTACAGATTTCTTTCTACATGATAAACGGAAGGAAGAGCTGTATTAAAGGGTTCCCAGTAATATCTATGCCCGTTTAAGGATACCTTTATAAAGGTTTTTGGCCCGGTATGGGTGTGTCCGTCATATATTTTGTCATCGGAATAATAGGGAAATAATGCATGTGCAGCATTTTTTCTGCCGCAAGTAAGGTTTCCATTGGAAGAAAGAAACATCCAATGATCGGACGCACTGGTGACAGACATTAAGAAGGGCTTAATTCTGTCGAAATTACCAATCTTATAAAAATCATCTCCCTTAAGGGTGACCAGTTCTCCGTTTACTGCTTTCTTTAAGTTTTTAAATTCGGAATGTCCAAACTGCAACATAATTAACTGTTTTTTTTCCGGGTCAGCACTTGCTCAAGTTGTTCCAGTGGTACACCTTTGGTTTCGGGAATACGCAAATAAACATAAAACCAGGCCAGGAATATAAATCCGCCAAAGATGTAAAAAGTAGCTGCATTTCCCAGGTTAGCAAGTTCCCATGGGAATACCAGTTGTACAGTAAAACTAACGGCTGAGTTTACAAAACCGGCAAAAGAAATGGCCAGTCCCCTGATGTAATTTGGAAATAACTCAGAAAATAACACCCACATAACAGGTCCCAGTGATACAGCGAATGCAGCAACAAAGCCAATAATGCCAAAAAGCACAGCATATGAATTGATGGATATGGCTTCACTAATGATAAACGCTGAATGTTTAAGGGTTTTTTCCTCCCCAATTAAATCTTCAACATGGCCGGTGAATTTTAATTCATTGTCAAAAGACTGGCCTACCATACTTTCTAATTCGGTGAGTCCTTTCTCAGCCATTAAAGCATAGCTCTCAGGAGTAATCTCATAAGTTGCTTTACTAAAGCTGGTACCTAACACCACCATCATTATAACAATTCCACCCATACCATAGAGTAACAGGGGTTTTCTACCGAGTTTGTCAATGAGAGCTATGGCAACGAGTGTGAAAACAAGGTTGGTTAACCCAACGAGTATGGCCTGTACAAAACTGGCATCTGTTCCAATGCCGGTTTGTTCAAAAATCATAGGTGCATAAAAAAATACAGCATTTATGCCACTCAGCTGCTGGGCAGCAGCAATTACAACGCCAATGATCAATACATTGCGGAGTGCTGGTTTAAATAAATCACGAAATCTTGATTTTTCGTTTTTGTTTTTTTCTTCTTTCAGGCTGTTTTGAATAGCCTGGAGTTGCATGGAGGCATTTACAGGGTCAAGTTTTTTAAGAATTTTTAAAGCTTCCTCGCTATATTGTTTTAAAACCAACCACCTGGGGCTTCGCGGAACAAAAAACAAAAAGGTGAAGTATAATATGGCCGGAATAGATTCAACGCCCAGCATCCAACGCCAGTTATAAGTTCCAATATTCAGGGTTTCTGCAATCGCTGAGCCTGATTTACCCCATTGAAGGATCAGATAATTTGAAAAAAATGCAACTGAAATACCCAGAACAATATTTAACTGGTTAAAGGAAACCATTTTACCCCGTATTTTCGGTGGTGCCAGTTCAGCAATAAACATAGGCGCAATTATTAAAGATGCTCCCACACCAAAACCACCCAACATGCGGGCTATTACCAGGCTGGCAAAAGAGGTGGCCAATGCTGACCATATAGCCGAAATTGCATAAAGGGCTGCAGCCACCTTAAGCGTTTCCCTGCGCCCGAATTTATCCGATATGGGGCCTGAGATGAGCATGGCCAGGGTCGAGGTTAAGGTAAGAGAGCTTACAGCCCAACCTAATTGCAGTTTGGTAAGGTCAAATTCGGTTTCAATGAATTTAACAACCCCGGAAATTACGGAAGCATCAAAACCCATCAA
>JBEPYD010000318.1:0-5348 GCA_041641575.1 Bacteroidales bacterium | reverse complement strand
ACAAAGCTTATTATATTAACGTTCGCGAAGGGTACACAAGAAAAACCGGGTTCAACGGATGATGGCGCGTTTGTAAGGCATTTAAAAAGGGCAATCCAGTTGATGAATTGCCCTTTTTCTGATTTATAAGAAAATTGTTTAAGGTGGGAATTCTCTTATGCAAACAAAAAAAAGCCGCAGAAAGATTTACTAGCTGCGGCTTTTTTATCAATATTTGTGAGATTATTTCAGTAATAACACTTTCTCAGATAACACTAATCCGTTATTAGTTAATGCTTTAACAAAATATATTCCTTTCCGGAACTTATCATCTAATTGAATGATCATTTGATTTCCGGTTATTACATTCTTTGTAGATGAACCAACTTGTTTTCCACTAACATCAAAAACAGATATTTGAACTGGCCCCTGTACTTCCTGATTAAAATGTACCATCAAGTTGGTGGAAGAAATTTGATAAATTTTACCACTTAAACTTAAATCAACAGATGAGCTGCTGCTGGTTGTAATATCAACCGTAGTTATTTCTCCATCACTCATTTTTGATATACCCTCAGCGGTAGCAAACCATACTGTACCATTCTCTTCAAAAGCTATGTCATAAACTGTATCGCTGATCAATCCATCACTTTTATTATAGTTTGTCCATGAATCATTTTTAAACATACTTACCCCTCCTTCAGTTCCAAACCACATTGCCCCCTCATTATCTTCACGGATTACCAAAACCATGTTGTTCACTAATCCATCATCTTCAGTATATAGCAACCAATTATCTTTGGCATTAAGTCCAATATGCTTTTCGGCACCGGCATCTGTACCAAACCATTGGTTTCCATCAGAATCAATTTCAACTGCCAAAATGTTACCAGATAAAGGCGTTATACCATAGCCATTTGTCCACCTTGATGCACCGGTTACCCCATCTACCTCAGAAACTAATCTGCCAATACCAATACCATAACCAATGTAAATACTATCATTAAATATTGCCATATCGTTAACAGGAGCATTTAAAAGGTATGATTTATTTTCGTCATAAGTAATAGAATCCATAATACCATCATGAAAATAGGTTATGCCTTGATCTGATCCAAAAAATTTATAGTTTCTTGAATCTACAACAACGTCCATAATTTTGGTGCCATAAACACCATCTTCCGCAGTATAACTAGTAGCTCCGGTAATACCATCAATATCAAATGCAACTACTGAGACGCCTTCATCTGTGGCCACCCAAAGTTCAGGTCCATTTGTTGATTGCTCAAAAGTTAGCGCATTAATCAGGTCACTGACTATATGATCCTGGGATGTGTACTTGCTCCAGGCTGCATCATTAAACATGTATAATCCATCTGATGTGCCAAACCATTTATTACCGAATTCATCAATATAAATGGCTTTTACAGCAACATTTTGCTCAGGGCTCTGCTGGAAAATGGAGGAAGTAAGAAAACTCCAGGAAAATATTAAAACTCCAATAACAATTATTTTCTTTTTCATCGAAAGTATGTTTATTTCTTGTTTAAACGTATCATGCTGTTTTTGCCATGGTTATCTTTCACACGTAACATATAAACGCCCGTAGAAATGTGATTTAAATCAAACGATAATTCTTTATAACCGCTGGTAACAGGATGCGTCTCATTAACAATCAATTTACCTGCTAAATCAAAAATGGTAACATGTAATTCATTTACATTACCCATTTCCTCAAATTGAACTTTTATAACATCATCAAACGGGTTTGGATAGCATGAAATACTATAAGTCGTTTTCGTAACCCCTTCTATTTCTGTGAGCATAAGAGTTACATTGAATGTTACAGATGCTTCAGATTCACCATCAGTTGCTGTAATTTTAACAGGTATGGATCCCTCAAATTCTGCTATCCCTTCAATGGTGAGTTTATTGTTAGCAATATTTGCCTGAAGTAGTGTGTTGTCAAATTCAAGTGAATAAGATAAAGCATCACCATCAGGGTCTGTGAATAGCCCGGGAACATCTTCCACAACTACATATCCAGTATTCATTTCCACAATTTCATAATCTGATACGGTACCTGTTGCCTGAACAGGCTGATTGGGCAAGCTTACAACTATTTCCTGTGTTGCTTCTGATTCTCCATCGCTGGCAGTGATCAGGATTGTTTCTGCACCTTCAAATTCTGATAATGCCTCTACAGTTAAAATATTATTATATAAAGTCACTGCAAGTGTTGTTTCATCAAATTCAACATTGTATGTTAAGGTGTCGCTATCGGGGTTCAGGAACAATGAAGCTACATCTGAAACTACTTCATACGCCGTTTGGATTTCTGCCAACTCGTAATCAGCAACTTCACCGTTGGTCAATACAGGTTGGTTCATCACTACACCTTCAGTTAACAATCTCAATGATCCATAACCCGTGGCATCCATCCAGTGATCATTATATGCTTCCTCAGGCACCCATACTGATCCAAAGAAGTTATCCCGTGCTAACGGGTTTTCGTTTGGATCATCATTATCACAATAGGCCACGCTCATACCCATGAGCTTATCCGGCGTTAAGGTAACTCTTGAATTTTCAGGAGCGCTGTGATCATAGGTGTCATTGTAAATTGCCATAGAAAACTCATAAACGTACTTATTTCCAATTTTCTTCATGGTAAGTTCGGGAAAATGATTGGCGTAGTTGGGAATGGTTTTGTCTCCCCAACCTGTACCATCAATATCTGCCACAACAAAACTGGAAGAGGTTTCTCCATCTGCCGGGGCATCAACAGCAATGTGGTGTGAGAAGGCGTTTTCACTGTTCTGTCCCCATGTGTCATTGTTATCAAACACATGCAATCCACCTGATTTATCTTCGTCAATAAATACTTCTACAATATCATAATTCGGATAGCCATCGTTCGGATAAACATAACCGTCGACAAAAACATCATCAGTAATTTCAACAAGGTAATATACCAGGTTTTCCTGCTGCGACCAGGTCATCTTGAATCTACCGTAATAATCTGATGAATCAACTGATGCACCCCAGGGTATCCATGTCTCATTTATTTCGGTCCATTGTGCTGAATTCCAGCAAGCATCATCAGCTACACCATCAATAACCGGCACGGTTCCGGTTTCATTGGCAATAACGGCAGATTGAACAAGAGCACTGTTAGTAGAAATCAGTTCAATTCCGTAATCATATCCAAGGTTCCTTGAATATTGCTTGTCTGTAGTGTTATTCCAGTGTTCATGAACACCTAAACTACCTATTGGCGTTCCATCACCTTCAGGATCATAAATTATATCGGCGGGCCAATTGCTTTGATCTGCTGCCTGGTGCAGATAATCATCAACTGCTGGAAAATTGGGACGTGCTTTGGCAGGGCCGTTCGGATCATCAAATTCGGTACGTAAAAAATCAAGACAAACAGACTCAAGTGCTACCTGATCCAGTGATACAAATAGTGAGTTTGGCCAATCATTATTAAAAGGGGCACTTTGCCATTTAACAGGTGGATCAGTAGCCTCTGGGCCACCCCATAGTCCATCTACCATAAAGAGAAGCGTATTTAAACCTATTCTTTCATGTCCCATAAGATCTACCTGTACCCTGTATTGGTTGTATTTATCACGATCATTTTGGGTGTCGATTTCATCATTTTCAGGCGCAATTAATCCAGGGTGCATATGAGCAGCACCACCCCTGTTTTGCGAACCGAAATGATTCTTGGCAGTTAATGTAATCCCTGCTCTGGCATGTGCTTTAAGGCAGGCTATGTTTATTATGTAATCCGCTTGTTCCATTTCCAGATAATAATTATCCTGGATACCATCACTCATCACTGTACCATTATCAGAGAATTTCATTATATTCTGATCTGATGGAGAAATCTGGGTTCTGCCTAAGTGTCCGTATTCTCCTTTATCACCATATTTTACATTTGGAAATGCAGCAGAGAGATATTCATAAGTATGTTGCCAGACATGTGATTGGGGATCCGCTACTATTATATTTTCTTCAGGAACACCAGCGTGATTTATAAGGTTATACAGCAAGGCATAAGTGGTAACAGGAGTAGTTTCAGTAACGGCGGGATTGTTGGCGCGCCAGCCACTATAATCCCTTTCAAGAGTTTCATCATCCGCTAACCAGGATGAAGTACCTTCATTTAATTTGATAAATATCATTTCACCTTCTGTATAATCATTCTTGAGGCCGTGCTTTTTATGATTAAAATAAATAAAAATACTGTCCCAGGCATTATCAAGATTAACTGCACCAGTTAACTTCATTAAGGAAGAATTCATCATTTGTTGCACAACATTCTGGTCATTATTTTCTGGCTTAAAGAACTCATCACCTTGCGCATTGGTGGTATTTTCGTTAGTTGCATCCTGATTCCATGCCCAAACAACGCGGCCCGGAAATACACCTACACCCTCACCGTAAGGTAGATTTGAAATAAAATCATTATTAACTGTAACAACTGATGCCTTTGTATCTAGTTTTATCACATTTGTTGAAATAGCAAACCCGATTATACCTGCTAACAATAAACCGGCAGCTGATATATACCTGGTTTTGAAAAAGAAATTACGGGCCCTTTTTAAAAGCAAAGCAGATCCGGCTAAAGTCAAAAGGTATAAAACAAAACTTGACATAAACGGCGCAGCTGCTTTCATGCAAGGATAGCCTGCACGTGAAGGCTTGGGAATTACCCTTACCAAAAACCAAATAGTAGATGCTATTCCAAGAACAAAAAATGTAACTTTTGTAGGTATCTTTAAAACTTTCAGTTTTGCTCCTAATATATTTATTTGTTTTGGAAGGTCACTAATTTTTTTGGAAGTGTGTAGATGTTTTTTCATTATGAAATAATTAGTTAATAAGTTAATTTATAATAACCCTTATTGAAAAGATGTTATCATCCTGTTAAATAATGCAATAATGTTTTTGTCATCTGTTTTTATACTCATGAAGGTTGGTAGGTGTTTCATTTTCCTCCAGTTAAATTTAAATATCTTGTCACACAGATGGCAAGCATATAATTTAATAATGAACTGCGCTTTTTATCTTCTGCAATTTCGCAATTAACAAAAGTAAATTAATTTGCTCAATAAACTTTGTTTTACATTAATTTAAATCTTATTTGAATCTTATTTAAAGTAATTACACTTAATCCTAATTCCTTGTTTTTAGGTTGTTATAAACTTTTATTTCAAGGACCTCCTCCATCTCTTCTAATGAAAGATCGGTAAAAACTGATACTGTTTTTTCTTCTCCCGGAATAAGATCGAAGAAGTTATCAGAGAAATTTCTGTTGTGTTCAGGAAGGCTGAGATAAACTCCTTTTGCAAAAGCGT
>JBEPYD010000317.1:0-5357 GCA_041641575.1 Bacteroidales bacterium | reverse complement strand
CATTCAGGATAAAGGTGCAGTGGCAGAAAAATTATTCCGCCTTGCCTTAAAAACAGCTTATAATTACAATGGCCTGGGAAACGATCGTGGAAAAGGATTTAGAGCTATCTATAAACCTTTGTATGCCCTTTACGATAAAATTCTATTCAGTAAAATACGTGAGAACTTTGGAGGCCGCCTGAAATTTTTTGTTGGTGGTGGCGCCCTGCTCGACATTGAGCTGCAGCGTTTCTTTTATGCCATTGGCATCCCCATGTATCAGGGCTATGGCCTTTCAGAAGCAGCCCCGGTAATCAGTTCAAACAGTCCTTCAATACATAAAATGGGAACATCAGGCGTATTGGTGGCTGACCAGGAACTAAAAATATGTGATGAGAAAGGGAATGCTCTGCCTACAGGCGAGAAGGGGGAAATAGTAGTAAAAGGTGAAAATGTTATGGCAGGTTACTGGAAAAATGAAACTGCCACAGCAGATACCATTAAAAACGGATGGTTACACACCGGAGATATGGGTTACCTTGATAAGGATGGTTTTTTATATGTACTCGGCCGCTTCAAAAGCCTGCTTATTGCAGACGATGGTGAAAAATACAGCCCCGAGGGCATAGAAGAAGCCCTGGTAAACCAATCAATATATATTGATCAGTGCATGCTTTACAATAATCAGGATCCTTATACCATTGCCCTGGTGGTGATTAACAAAGAAGCAATAAAACGCTGGTTAAGAGAAGAAAATATTGATCCTCGTACGGAAGAAGGACAAGTTGCAGCACTTAAACTCATAGAATCAGAAGTGAATGAATACCGGGTAGGCAGGAAATATGAAAAAATGTTTCCCCAGCGCTGGTTGCCCGCTGCCATTGGAATTCTTGAAGAAGGCTTTACTGAAGAAAATCACCTGATGAACAGTACACTGAAAATGGTGCGTGGAAAAATTGTGGAATATCACCAGGAGACAATCCAGTTCTTATACACACCTGTAGCAAAGGATATTTTAAATGATCGGAACAAAGTGGCAATGAATAATATTCTTACATAGGTGGCAAAGAAAAAATTTCCTTTGGGTAAAATACTCCAGGTAATTATATTCCTGGGTATTGGGTTATTCATTTTTTGGTGGGTTTACCAGGATTTAAGTATTGAAACCATCCTTGAAGCAACCAAAAATCTGGATTATGGATGGATCATTCTTTCCTTTATCTTTGGAATGATAAGCCATGCCAGCAGGGCTGCGCGATGGAAAATGCTAATTGACAGCACCGGAAAGAAGGTCCGCTTTATAAATACATACCTCGCTGTTTTCATACTGTATTTTGTAAATCTTTTGATACCCCGCGCCGGGGAAATAGCCAGGGTTTCAGTGCTTTCAAAATATGAAAACATCCCTTTTACGCGATTACTTGGTACCGTTTTCGTGGAAAGAATGACAGATTTGGTGATGACACTGCTGCTTGCTGTAGTCATCATATTTTCTAATATTCAAACCATACAGGCTTTTTTTATTGAGAACCCATCGCTTATTGAAGGTATCAAAGGCTTTTTTTCTTTGCAACTCCTCATCATTTTATTTCTCGTTGCAGGGATTATAATATTTATTTATTTACGCTGGGCCAAAAGATCGGGTTCAAATTTTAAAGCTAAAATTGATTCGCTTAAAGAAAATTTCATCAGTGGTATTCGGTCAGTAAAAAATTTAAAAAACCCCGGCTTATATATTTTTCATTCGGTATTTATTTTCCTGATGTGGCTGCTGATGCTTTATGTGGTATTTTTTGCCTATAAACCCACTGAACATTTAGGCTTAAGCGCAGCCATGGTTACCTTCCTTATGGGAGGACTGGCAATGCTGGCACCCGTGCAGGGTGGCATAGGCCCATGGCATTTCATGGTTATTGAAACCCTTTTTATTTATGGAATACCGCGGGTGGATGGAAAAATATTTGCATTAATAGCCCATTCCTCTACCAATTTAATATACCTGGTGGTGGGATTAATTGCACTGCTTTTGCTGCCGCTATTGAATGCGCGCAGGTAAGCAATGAGCATATTAGCAGGTTGTGAACAAAATCCAGCACGCCTGGCTCTTTCTGATTTAAAATTAAGGGCTGCGGAAGTGCAACATTGAAATTATCCCTCTCATATTAGAATCTTTTGATTGTTGACGCAACCATTTTGTTTCCAAATCTATCTAAAAGAAATAATAATAATGCTGAGACCAATGAACAGAAGAATAAGTTTTGTTTTAATATTACTTGTAACCTTACTATGGGGTTGTTCTAAAAATGAAACAGGAATAAAGACAACCACAAAAACAAGTTTATTTGAAGAGGTAACTGAACCAGAATCTTCTGAATCAAATTTAGGAACAGGTTCAGATGAGGCACTTAGCTTTACTGGTGTTGGCTCCTCAGGTAGCGGGCGTTCACTTACAAGCACAGGTGATTGGGGTGGAGGAAATCCAAACGGCCAGTTTGAGCCCGGAATTTTAACTGCTGGCGAATGGAGCGACCTTAACAATTGGGATTTCTGGAATAACCTGTTAAGTAACCAGGAGTATTATGATGATGTAAATAAATGGAAACTAAAAAAAATTAAAAGATATAGTTTTTTAGTTGTCGATAAAAACGAGGCTGTTGTTGCAAATGCAGAAATAAGTCTATTATCTGATCAGGGTGAAGTATGGAAAACCAAAACAGATAATAGCGGGAAGGCTACATTGTGGTCTGATTTAGAGATTAATGAAATAACCGCCCATATTAAATTTGAAGGTACAGAAGATTTTGTTAGCGGTGTAAATACGTACACCGAAGGTATTAACAAAGTAGTTCTGAATAATACGATTAATAACAAAAAAATTGTTGACCTGTATTTTGCAGTGGATGCAACAGGCTCCATGGGAGATGAAATTGATTATTTAAAAGCTGAATTAAACAATGTAATTGAACGGATTAAACAAAACAATCCTTCCTTAGAAATGCGCTTTGGTTCAGTGTTTTACAGAGACGAAGGAGATGAATATATTACTTCTCCTTTTCCATTCACTTCTAATGAAGCAAGCCTGATTTCTTTTATATCAGATCAATCTGCCAATGGAGGAGGCGATTTTCCTGAGGCTGTGCACGCTGCCCTTGATGTGGCTATTACACAAAATTCCTGGAATGATAATGCCTCTTCCCGTGTATTATTTTTATTATTAGATGCACCTCCACACTACAGGCAGGATGTTATTTCAAGCCTGGAATCAAATTTAATTAAAGCTGCAGAAAAAGGAATTAAAATTATACCTATTACAGCTTCAGGCATTGATAAAGCTACGGAATATTTAATGCGTTCTTTTGCCATATTAACGAATGGCACCTACGTTTTTATAACTGATGACAGTGGTGTTGGAAACGATCATCTGGAACCTACAATCGGAGAATTTGAGGTTGAAAAATTAAATGACCTGTTAGTAAGGCTGGTAAGTGAGTATGTTCCGAAAGATTGATTGAAAAAAACTACTGAAAATTAAAATGATGCAATTTTCGAATAAATAACGGATTTTATCATTTTTCCTCATTAGACTGCAAGTCCTTTATGTGGTATCCCCTCCCTTGTAACGGAGCAAGAAAATAAAACAGCGCGAAAAGATTATTTTGCCTCTATAATATAAACAAGCCATAACCTTCTCTAATAGTTGCACTACCTGCGATTAATGACTATTTTTGTGTGATTTTTATTATGGGATTGACTTATTAGTAAATTCAACAAACAATGATGACTAAAAAAGACATACAGGAAGAGCTAAGAAATCGTGTGCTGGTGCTTGACGGAGCCGCTGGAACAATGATTCAGCAATACAAGCTGGATGAAGCAGGATACAGGGGTAGCAGATTTGCTGATTTTCCATACGATGTAAAAGGAAATAACGACTTGCTTTGTCTTTCCCGGCCTGAGATTATAACTGAAATACACAAAGCATACCTGGAAGCCGGTGCCGACATTATCGAAACCAACACCTTTAATGCCAACCGTATTTCCATGGCAGACTACCATATGGAAGACCTGGTAGCTGAAATGAATACTGCCGCAGCTAAACTTGCGCGTGATGCTGCAGACGAGTTTACCAGGCAAAATCCCGAGAAGCCACGCTATGTAGCCGGCGCTCTGGGACCAACCAACAAAACGGCCTCACTTTCTCCCGATGTAAATCAACCCGGATACCGGGCAGTGGATTTTGATTATTTGCGCGATGTTTACAAAGAGCAGGCACGTGCACTCATCAATGCCGGGGTGGATTTATTATTACTGGAAACTGTTTTCGACACTCTAAATGCAAAAGCCGCCCTCTTTGGAATAGAAGAAGTGCTGCAGGAAGAATCCAAGCATATACCGGTGATGGTTTCAGGAACCATTACCGATGCCAGCGGACGCACGCTTTCCGGACAAACCCTGGAAGGCTTTCTGAATTCCGTATCGCACATAAACCTGCTTTCAGTTGGATTGAACTGCTCCCTTGGTGCTGCAGAAATGCGGCCATACCTGAAAGAACTCTCGGATAAAGCACCCTTTTATGTAAGTGCATACCCTAACGCCGGCCTGCCCAATCAATTTGGTGAATATGATGAATCACCCGAGGAAATGACGCCCCAAATCAGGGACTTTTTAGATAATGAATTTGTGAATATTGTGGGTGGATGCTGCGGCACAACGCCTGAACATATCCGAAGTTTTGCCCGATACGCTGAAAAAGCAAATGCGCGTAAAAAACCGCAAAAAGCCACCGAAACCCGGCTTAGCGGACTGGAACCCCTTACCATTAGCCCGGGAGTGAATTTTGTTAATGTGGGCGAAAGAACCAATGTTACAGGATCCAAAAAATTTTCACGCCTGATACAGGAAAAGAAATACGAAGAAGCCCTAAGTGTTGCACTCGAGCAGGTTGAAGGGGGCGCACAGATTATTGATGTGAACCTGGATGAGGCCATGCTCGACTCAAAAGCCGAAATGGTTCATTTTTTAAATCTGATGGCCTCAGAACCTGACATTTCACGTTTGCCTTTAATGATTGATAGCTCCAAGTGGGAGGTAATTGAAGCAGGTTTGAAATGTGTGCAGGGCAAAGCCATTGTAAACTCCATTAGCCTGAAAGAAGGCGAAGAAGCATTTCGCGAAAGGGCCAGGCTTATCCGCCGGTATGGCGCAGCAACTGTAGTCATGGCTTTTGATGAAAAAGGGCAGGCCGACACCTATCAAAGACGCATTGAAATCTGCGGCCGTGCTTATGACATTCTCACCAAAGAGGTGAATTTCCCTCCTGAAGACATCATCTTCGACCCCAACATCCTTACCATTGGAACAGGCATTGAAGAGCACAA
>JBEPYD010000316.1:0-5387 GCA_041641575.1 Bacteroidales bacterium | reverse complement strand
CATTTATGACAAAAGAAGCTTTTGAAAATGCCATTACCCTTATTATGGCACTGGGAGGTTCTACCAATGCAGTTATTCACCTTATTGCCATGGCTAAATCAGTAGGGGTTGCGTTAACACTGGCGGATTTTCAGCGTATAAGCGATAGCACTCCGTATATTGCCGACTTAAAACCCAGTGGTACTTACCTAATGGAAGATTTGCATGATGCAGGTGGAACTCCTGCCGTTATGAAATTATTATTGGCCGAAGGGCTCTTAAAAGGAAATACCATGACGGTAACCGGCAAAACCATGGAACAAAACCTGAAGGATGTTCCAGCACTGCAGGAAGGACAAAAAATCATACACCCGGTTTCTTCTCCTATTAAAAAACAAGGGCATATTCAAATTTTGTTCGGGAATCTGGCTGAAAAAGGTGCGGTGGCAAAAATCACGGGCAAAGAAGGGGAACACTTTGCAGGTCCGGCGCGCATATATAATGATGAGTTCGAAGCCATTGAAGGAATTCGTAGCGAGGTGCAAAAGGGCGATGTAATTGTGATTCGCAACTGCGGCCCAAAAGGTGCGCCAGGCATGCCTGAAATGCTTAAGCCAACAGGAGCCATTATGGGCGCAGGTTTGGGTAAGGACGTTGCCTTGATTACCGACGGTCGCTTTAGTGGCGGATCGCACGGATTTGTAGTAGGCCACGTTACTCCTGAAGCATCCGAAGGTGGATTGATAGGATTGATTAAAAATGGCGACATTATTACCATAGATGCTATCAATAACAAACTCCATGTAGAATTAACAGCAGAAGAAATAGCGAAGAGAAAAACGCAAAATGCATCTATCCTTGTGAAGCCTGCCACCGGCATGCTCAAAAAATACCGTAAACTGGTGTCCTCAGCTTCAGAAGGATGCACCACTGACGATGATGAATAGATGGTACAATACAAGTTCTTCTATGAAATAAAAAACCCGCTTTCTGAAAACATTAAAGAAAGCGGGTTCAATTATTTAAAGGTGAAATAAAATCTAATAATTTTCAAAATCACTATCTGATTTGGCGTCTGACATATCAATATTTACAGTTGAAGGATTTTTATTTACATTCACTTTTGTTTTAGCCTCTGCAATACTGGGAGTATGAGCCTTTGGAACTTTATTAACTTTTGTTCCAACTTTGAAGGTTGAGTCTCTTTCCACCCTAAAAAATTGAATAATTTCCTTAAGCTGGTCGGCCTGACTGGATAATTCTTCAGAGCTGGTGGCTAATTCTTCACTGGCAGCAGCATTTTGCTGCGTTACGTTATTCAATTGCTGAACAGCATTGTTAATTTGTTCAACACCTGAATTTTGCTCCATGCTTGCTGATGATATTTCCTGTACCAATTGCGCTGTTTTCTGAATTTCGGGTACCATTTGTTCAAGCTTAGTACCGGCAGAATCGGCGACATTTACACCATCTCTGGTTAGCTGATCTATTTCATCCGCAGAAACTTTGCTTCGCTCTGCTAATTTGCGCACTTCAGCAGCAACCACGGCAAAACCTTTGCCATGTTCACCGGCGCGGGCAGCTTCAACAGCAGCATTTAAAGCCAAAATATTGGTTTGGAAAGCAATATCATTGATAATTTTAATTTTCTCAGCAATATTTTTCATGCTTTCCACTGCAGTATTGGTAGCTGAGCTACCCTCTTTTATTCCCTGAGCTGAGCTTAATGCAATTTTTTCAGTTTCCTGTGCATTTTGTGTGTTGTTTTGGATATTAGCCACCATTTCTTCAATGCTGCTGGAAACTTCCTCTACAGAAGAGGCTTGTTCGTTGGCTCCCTGGCTCATTTGTTGGGATGAACTACTCATTTCCTGACTTGCTGAAGATATAAATTCAGCTCCGGTCATGATACTTTCCACAATGGATTTGAGCTTCTCAGCCATTAACGCTACGGATTTGTATATTCCTGAGCTACTTGAAGTAACCTCATATTGTGTAATTAAATCGCCGGTAGATATTTTTTCAGCGATACTTGCTACTTCAGAAGGTTCGCCTCCTACCTGTGCGGTAATTCGCCTTACAGCAATCAAGGTAATAGTTACAGCAATAATAATCGCTATTAAGGTAAGTATGAGAAGTACGTTTTTTGTCATACTTGTCATACTTGCTTCGGCTTTTTCCCTTTGCGCAAGCAAAACAGCTTCTGCATTGTTAAATTCAGCAATGTCTTCACGAATACCGTCCATATATTTTTTACCTAATTTTTTTTCAAATTCCTGGTAAAAAACCTCCATATCCGGAGCTTCCATAGCCCTTCTGTTAATTGCAACAGCCTCTTCAGCATAATCATACACCCATTCGTTGGCAGCCTCTTTTATATTATTGCCTGCACCATACATGTTCAAATGGCGTGTGAGATCTTCTTTTCCTTGCAGGTAAGGCTCAAGAAACTCTTCTTTGTTGTTTAGCAGAAATCCTCTTAGTCCGGTTTCCATGTTTACCATGTCTAGAATAATTCGGTTCTGACTAGCCACTGGCAATTCTGACCCCGCTATTAAACTCCTGAAAGCATCCATATTTTTTTTGCCTGTACCGGAATCGAGTAAGTCATGGAGTACATCTCTTGCTTGTTCTCCTGCTTTTACTTCCCTCCGGATACCAATATAATTGTCGGCTACTTGTTCTCTCCATTCCAGGGCATTCTTCTCAATCTTTTGCAATCGCCCAACCTGCGTAGGGTTATCGTTTACTGTAACTTTCATTTCACTAACGAGTTCATCAAAGTTTTTACTACCGCTTTTATAGGGATCTAAAAACTCTTCATCGCCGGAAACGGCAAAACCACGCATCCCTGTTTCCTGATCTACCATATAGGATAGTAGCTGGTCACCATCTGAAATTACTTTGTAGGTATGCTTCACCCAGTAAGAATTATCAATCAGCTTGTTGATATTGATAAACACCACAACAGCAACAATCACCATTAAGGAAAGAGCTACTATACTCGGTAGTAATAATTGGCCTCTCAATTTTAATTTCATAATAAAAGATATTTGTGATTATTAATTTAAAAATTCAATGCAAGGTCAAGAAACAGAAAAGAGATGCCTTTATTTGAGCCTACTGCTTCCCAATTTCTGTAGTTTAATGCTGTAACAATTTTTTCATGTATCTTGTACTCAATACCTGTTATAGTAAGCGAGCCTGTTGAAGTTATGTAACTCCCAGGCAGAATGGAGGGTATGCTTGATGAAAGATAGTCATAACGAGCAAAAACGGTAAATTTTTCTATAAAAGCATAAGAACCGTATCCTGAAAAACCCCCATAGGTAAAGTCTTCAATGAATTCTTTATTCGTTTGTTGATTCCATTCTAATCCAAGCGAAAGTTCATTTGTTTGGTATCCGGCTATGGCAATGGTATTAATCTGTGTACTACCTGATGAAGGTACCAGATCGTTGTAAACACGAAACACAAAATTTCCTGGAATATTTAATGTTATACCTAAAGCATACCGAAAGCTCGAATCCATCTGTGCGTTTTTATGTCCTTCGCCATTGGTTATGGCAACATCTATATTTAGGAGGTTAATCGGCTTGAAAATTACAATACCACCAAAATCATTGGTAGGAGCAAAACCATACTTATCGGCAAACACTTTATCAACATATCGTTTTTTCCATAACTTTTCCTGTTGCTGATTGAGTTCGGTACCAATTAATCCCAGCTTACCTGATAGTTTTTCGTAGTCAAATCCCAGGCAAAACTCAAATAGATTAGTAATACCATTATAATCTCCTGAGGGGTCGTAATCTTCTCTTGCAGATTCGATTAGTCCGTTAAAATATAGATGTTCGTTATACTGATACCGATATCCAAAATGCAATCTGTTAAGACGGAATGAAGAACTATTTCTATCAAAATTATGGTTAAGATTGAGGAACAGGTCGCCATAAAATGTTCCACTATTCAAAGAGTCGCTTTTTTCCTGTGGTAGAGAGATTGCAGATGTTGTGAATAATAAAAATATGATACTGTAAAATCGAATGGTTCTTCTTTTCATGTTTTCAACTTTTTTGGTATTGATGATGGAAAATTAGTTCTTAGTAAAAGAGAACCGTATCGAAATTATTCTTTGTTGAGGTAATATCCTGGATTTAAATATCCCGTAATTCTATACCTCCAAACGGCAGGCAAGGTAGACTTAATATCTACGCCGTTTGTAGAAATACCAATGATGTTTGATGTTTATTATAATGATAATAAATAGCTTTTAAGGTAAGATACGTTTCTTTTTCCTTAGCTTAATGATGTCTATTATCTTAAAATCAATTGTTTAACGATTTAGTTCATTGGAGGGCTATGGCTTTTCCATTAAATTCTACATAAACAACTTATGATCATCGGATGGTAGAATCCTGATATCAAATAAAATATATAAAATGGGAGTGGGCTTTCTTAAATGAATTTTTGTAAGAAGGTCATTTAGTTCTGAGTTACACTGAGAAGCTCATTATTTAAGTTAAACCACACCCAAGGGATAGACGTAAAAGGCCTATAAAATTATAAAGGGTAGAAATTTAGTTTTTAGAAAACTAAGAAACTTCAGTGCCTGTTTGAGGTTTGAAAATTTACCGCGTACAAAATTTAACCCTTGTAGCAATTTTTGAAGAATCCTTAAAACTAAAGCAGAGAAAACCTGAGATATCGTATCTGTGGAGGCAGTATTCTTCCTTTTTTGTTTATTCTGCAGTTCTATTATAAACAGTGTTGGGTTTTTTAAAGTAGTTCTTTATATGCGTAGTTCTATTCCACTTCAGCCTCATAAAAGCGCAGGGGTACTTCGTCGTAATTTGAGCCTATATCCCTGGGCTGGCAAAACCACACAAGTTGTCCCAGGGTATTTAATTCCGCGGGTAATTCTGCAGCTTCCGGGTGAGTTTCATTAAATTTTTGAAGCATAAGCTGCTGCATTTCCACCAATTTTGCCTGATGCTCAGGTTTATATGCCAGATTGGTTGTTTCATTGGGGTCTTCCTTCAGGTTATACATGCGCTGGTAAATGCCAGAGGGGCCATAGCCGGTTTCATATCCTAAATCAAGGTCATATTTTCCTGAGGTGAATATGTATTTCCAGTCTTTGGTGGCTACCATGGCTTTATCATCCTGCAGGAATTCGGAAAATACATGCTCCCTGTGCGTGTCTTCACTGCCCGTTAAATATGGCATCAGACTGATACCCTGAAAGTCTTCATGCGCAGGGATACCGAGGGCATCCGTTACAGTGGGTAGAATGTCCACAAATTCCATTAATTCTGCAGTGCGCTTTCCGGCCTCAAAAATACCTTTACCTTTAATCACAAATGGAGCTGTAACAGCTTCATCCCAGAACATATGCTTTTCAAAAC
>JBEPYD010000315.1:4896-5391 GCA_041641575.1 Bacteroidales bacterium | reverse complement strand
ATTGGACGACCTTCAACATTTGCACCTACTATTTCCACTGTGCAGCAAAGGGGCTATGTGGTAAAAGAGGACCGGCCCGGAGAGGAAAGAGTCTACGAGGTAATCTCCCTTAGTGATAATAAAATTCAGGAAAAATCAAAAACTGAAATTACCGGTGCAGAAAAGGCCAAGCTTTTTCCAAATGACATTGGCATGATAGTAAATGATTTCCTGCTCAAGTACTTCAAGGACATTTTTGATTATAATTTCACCGCAAAGGTGGAAGAAGAATTTGATGAAATTGCGGAGGGAAAGCTGGAGTGGACAAAGATGATTGATCGTTTTTACAATCCCTTTCATCATAAAGTTGAAGATACACTGGAAAAGTCTGAGCGTAGTGTTGGTGAGCGTGAACTCGGAAAGGATCCTGAGTCAGGTAAACCAGTTATTGTGCGTATGGGGAGGTACGGACCCATGGTACAAATTGGTGAAACAAGCGATGAAGAAAAGCCCAAA
>JBEPYD010000315.1:0-4886 GCA_041641575.1 Bacteroidales bacterium | reverse complement strand
TTGGCAGATTTGGCCCTTATGTGCGGCATAAATCAAAATTTTATTCGCTTAAAAAGGAAGATGATCCCTTAACTATTGATTCTGAAAGGGCCATTGAGCTTATTGAGGAAAAAAGAGAGCGTGACAGGAATAAGGTAATAAAGGAGTTTAAGGAAGAACCTGAATTATCTGTTTTAAATGGTCGTTGGGGTCCGTATATTTCATACAAAAAGAAAAACTTTCGTATCCCCAAAACCACTGATGCCTCAAAGCTTACCTTGGAGGATTGTATGAAAATTATTAAATCAGATAAATCTGCACCAAAGAAAAGGAAAAAGAAATAAGCAGTTATAATATTACAATGGATCTGAACCTCTATTTTGACCCGGTAAGCTTGCCCAAGCCTAAATACCAAATGCTGCCCGACCGGGAATTATTGAGTCATAACATATATATACATACCCCAAGCCGGGAAATTGCAAATATTCTGAAGTACCAGATTGCAATCATTGGCATAAGGGAAATTGCAGAAAACACGGAAGTTGACGATTTGTTTGCTGCTGATAAAGTGCGGGAAAATCTCTACCAGTTGCAATTTACCAAAATTAAAGGCTATAACATTATCGATCTGGGCAACTTAAAAACCGGGAAAACAGCAGGCGACAGCATACAGGCATTACAGGATGTTGTGGAATTTTTATCTACCTCTGGTATTATCATGATCGTAATCGGGGGCTCGCAGCTACTAACACTTCCAATTTTTAAATCTATTGACAAACCACGTCTTAACCTGGCCGTAGCTGATCAACGCATTGATCTTTGGTCAGATGCAAAAGAAGTGAATGCACATAATTATCTTTCAGAAATTTTACTCATGAAGGATAAACTGTTTAATTACAGCAGTATCGGTCATCAGTTATGTCTTTCAAGCATGAAGGAAACTGAAAAAAATGTGGCAGATCATCATGAATTCTTCCGCCTTGGAGAAATCAGGGAAGAATTACGTGTGGTTGAGCCTGCCGTGCGGGATTCAGATTTCTTATCCATAGATATGTCGGTGGTAAAGCAGGTGGAAGCTCCTGCAGCAACATTTCAGACACCTAATGGAATTAGGTCTGAGGAACTGTGCCAGCTTACCTGGTTTGCCGGTTTTGGTGAACGAACAAGCTGTATTGGATTTTTCGAGTTCCGTCCAAATGATGATATAAATCAGCTCACATCGGATTTGGTGGCACAGGGAATCTGGTATTTTCTTGATGGAATCAGGGGCCGGAAAAATGAAACTCCACCTGCAAAAAACAATAATATGCGGCAATTTTTAATTGAGCTGGATGAAGAAGGGAATAAAATGACCTTCTACAAAAGCCTTGATACTGAGCGTTGGTGGGTAGAAATACCCCCTGAAGAAAAGTCTCAGCCCCCTTTAATTATTGCTTGTAGCTACCAGGACTATCAAAATGCATCCAATCGCATTATCCCTTCCCGGTGGTTCCGCTTTTTCCGTAAGTTTGATTAGATCAGCCAGATATAATAGAAAAAATTTTTTGTTCTTTGGAACATTTTGATATAAAGTTAGTATAAGTGAAAAGTTTATTGAAGTTATTAACATTTTCTTGTTAATATTTCTTTGTGTGAGAACAATATTTTCACTTATTTTACTTTTATAAATATGTTGCTATTTTACACTAAGGTTTATGACAAGAAGATTTACAACAATCGCTCCACGAGTTTATGTCGTAAGTATATTAATGATGGTAAGCACAATGCTTTATTCTCAATCTGACCCTGCATTAACGCAGTACATGTACAACAATTTCTTCTACAATCCCGGGGCAGCAGGGAGTGCAGACGAAATTTGCCTGAATGCCACAGCACGTCAGCAATGGTTTGGATTAGATGGAGCACCACAGACCACAGTTTTTTCCGCCAACGCCCCTTTTAACCTTTTTGGAATAAACAGTGGCGGTGGCTTAAATATCTACAATGAAGCTATCGGCTTTCATAATGACCTTGGTTTTCACGGATCGTATGCTTACAGGATGTCCATCGGTGATGGTAGCTTAGGCATAGGAGTAAGTGGGGGTATTGTAAACCGTGCCTTTCAGTCAGACTGGTTTACGCCTGAAGGAGCAGAAGATGGATCTGGTACCTTACCAACAGATGAAAGCGTCATTACTTTTGATATGGGGTTTGGTATATTTTATCGTGCAGAAGACTTTTATATGGGCATTTCAAGTACACATCTTCTCGAAAATTTTATTGAATATAAAATAGCTGCTAGTGACCTGGATTACCATTCAAGACTGTATTATTTAACCAGCGGATATAACCTTCAGTTGGCAAATCCCCTGTTTGAGATACGTCCATCCTTTTTAATTCAATCTGATCTTGCTATTTCACAATTTACATTTAATACATCAGTGGTTTACAATAAAAGGTTATTGGTGGGCGTTTCATATCGTAACACTGAATCTATTTCAGCCTTAATCGGTTTTGAAATGCGAAACGGAGTAAGAATTTCTTACTCTTATGATGTGGGTATCAATGCATTACAGCAATACCATGATGGATCACATGAATTTTCTGTAGGATATTGCTTCAAAATTGAAACCGAAAGGGCACCAAAGAAGTATAAGAGTATTCGATACCTGTAAATAAATATAATAATAATCGAAATTTAGAGTTTGTCAATAGAGATAAATCCAATAGTTATGAAAAAGTTGCTTAGCCTAAGTATCATTCTTGCACTCATTAGCAGTTGCAGCAATTACGAAAGTGGTGAACTGACCGGTGTCAGTGGCCGCCAAAAGTATTTTGAGCCAGAACCTTTCGGTATGATTTTTATACCCCAGGGTAGCTTTACCATGGGTCCCAGCGATGAAAGTGTGGATTGGGCACAAAATACAATGACCAAAACAGTTACTGTAGATGCATTCTGGATGGATGAAACAGAAATTACCAACAATGAATATCGTCAGTTTGTGCATTGGGTGCGCGATTCAATTATGCGTCGCCTGCTGGGTGAACAAATTGAAGATTACGTTATTTCAGAAGACGAATATGGTAATGTTATCGATCCGCCACTGCTTAACTGGGATGTAGATATTGACCGTCGTGACGAAGAAGTAAACGAAATTGTACAGGAAATGTACCTGCCACAAAACGAACGTTTCTTCGGAAGGAAGGAAATTGATACACGTAAATTGGTGTATGAATATTTCTGGATTGATCTGCAGCAGGCTGCAAAAAGCGGAAACAGGTACGATTGGGAAACAGGCGAGTACAATGGCTACGTTATGAATAATGAAGGACAAAGAATTGAAGTTACAGACAGATCTGCATTTGTTATCCGCGACAGGGTACTTGTATATCCTGATACTTTGAGCTGGATATCGGACTTCACCTATTCATACAATGAACCCTTGGCAAAGATGTATTTCTGGCATCCCGCTTACGATAATTACCCGGTGGTTGGTGTAAATTGGCAACAGGCATCTGCGTTTTGTATATGGCGCTCACAGTTTTTAAATGCCGCGTTACAAAGTGAAGATGAATATTTTGTGCATGATTACCGGTTACCTATTGAAGCGGAATGGGAATATGCTGCCCGTGGCGGACTTGACAATGCCATGTACCCCTGGGGTGGTTTCTATACAAGAAACAGCGAAGGTTGTTTCCTTGCAAACTTTAAACCTTTAAGAGGAAATTATGCCGATGATGGTGCAGTTGCTACTGCTGCTGTTGGTACTTACGAACCAAATGAATGGGGATTATATGATATGGCAGGAAACGTTGCCGAATGGACAGCCAACGCTTATGATGAATCAGCTTACGTCTTTACCCACGATCTAAATCCAGATTATAAGTATAACGCAAGACCAGATGATCCACCAGTAATGAAACGTAAAGTTATTAGAGGTGGTTCCTGGAAAGATATTGCATATTATGTACAAAATGCCAGCCGCTCATATGAATATCAGGACACTTCAAAATCATTTATTGGTTTCCGCTGTGTAAGATCATACCTGGGTAGCAACTAGTAAATCTTATTTAATAATATTTTTTATCTATTTTAATCTGACGAAGAAATGAAAATCACTGATATCGTTCAATCATCAGGATGGAAAAACTTTATGGCCAAACTTTATGGTCTTGGTGCTGCTGTGGTAATTATCGGAGCCTTGTTTAAAATTCAACACTGGCCGGGCGCAGGTATCATGCTTACAATTGGTCTTACAGTAGAAGCTGTTATCTTTTTCTTTTCTGCTTTTGAACCCTTGCACGAGGAATTAGACTGGACCCTGGTATACCCGGAACTTGCAGGAATGTCTGATCCTGATGAGCTTGAAAGCCCTGATGAAACAAACCCGGCGCTTAAAAACAGGGGGTTGCTTGAAAGATTTGATGAAATAGTTGGTGAATCAAACATAACACCTGAGGCATTCAGTACACTTGGTGAAAATCTCTCAAAGCTTAACCATACAGCTGGTAAAATGGCTGATATAAACGAGGCAAGCACAGCTGCAACAAACTATGTGGATAATTTTAGAAATGCTGCGGAAACGCTTCATAACATGACGAATACCTATTCTGAATCTACGCGTGGTTTGCAGGATTCAGTAAGTAAATTGTCTAGTTCATATGCACAATCAGCAGAATCAGTGATGCGTAGCTCACAGGATATTTCCAGTCAGGTGGCACAATCTGGCGAATCACTGAAAGGTTCATACCAAAAATTAGCTGAATCGATAGATCAACAGTTTAATTCCATCTCCAATGGTGGTCAGTCATACGGTAACCAATTAGAGAGTTTAAATAAGAATTTGAGTGCTTTAAATGCGGTTTATGAACTCCAACTACAAGGCACAAATGAGTATCTTAAAGAAAATCAAAAACTCTATGGTGGA
>JBEPYD010000314.1:0-5397 GCA_041641575.1 Bacteroidales bacterium | reverse complement strand
AATTAGTTCGAAGTTCTCAGTCTTAAATATTTTTCTAACTTTGTGAATGTATTGCAATAGAAATGAAGTTATCTCAGGGTAGCTTTATCTTTCTACATTTTTAATTTTAGGGGATTGGTATGGAGAATTATCTGAAAAAGGAGTTATATGATAGATTAAAGAAGGATGATACCCTTTTTGATTTTATCCAGGAAGCAGCGTTGGATGGCCTTTGGTATTGGGACCTGGAGAATCCTGCCGAAGAATGGATGAATTCCAGGTTTTGGGAAGTTTTGGGCTACGATCCAAAAGAAATGCCGCATAAATCAAATGCCTGGCAGGATATCATATTTCCGGAAGACCTTGAATTGGCAAAAGAGAACCTTGAAAAGCATGTGCAAAATCCCATACATCCATATGATCAGGTAGTTCGGTATAAGCACAAGAATGGTTCTACCGTATGGATACGTTGTAAGGGGCAGGCACAGTTTAATGATCAAGGGAAAGCCATTCGGATGCTCGGGGCTCATGTAGAACTTACCGAATTAAAGGAAGCTGAGCTGGCATTGAAAGAAAGCAATGAAAAATTCCGATCGTACATTAACAGTGCCCCTGATGCTATTTTTGTTGTGAATGAGCAGGGGCGATATTTAGATGTGAATTTTGCCGCCTCTAAAATGACGGGCTATTCGCATGAAGAGTTATTGCAAATGACAACAAAGCAATTGATACATCCTGGCTGTTTGGAAGTAGGAAGAAACCATTTTATTGAGATGATCAAAAATGGGTATGCTTCTGCTGAATTTGATATTTTGAATAAAACAGGAGAAACCATAATGTGCAGTATTGAGGGAGTAAAGATACACGACGACCTCTTCCTGGGTTTCCTTAAAGATATTACTAGGCGGAAAAAAGCAGAAAAAGAATTAAAAGACAGTGAGGCAAGATATAAAGCCCTTCACAATGCATCTTTCGGGGGTATTGTTATCCATGATAAAGGAGTTATTCTGGATTGTAATTATGGTATATCCACGTTAACAGGTTTTAGCAGAGAGGAGCTTATGGGGGAAATCGGTGTGGAATTGTTAATTGCTCCCGAATCCCGGAACACTGTGATGCAAAAAATTCTTTCAGGATTTGAGGATGAATATGAAGTATTGGCCCGGAAGAAACATGGAGGAAAATTTGAAGCACGCATCCAGTCCAAAAATATTCCCTATAAAGGAAAAGTCGTTCAGGTTACTGAATTCAGAGATATCTCACAACAAAAACAAGCAGAACGGGCCCTTTTTGAAAGTGAGAAAAAATTTAAAGCCTTTTATGATACAAATCCAAGCGCCACATTTGTGTGGAAATACGTTAACAACGATTTTGAACTCATCGATGTAAATGCCTCTGCTAATAAAATTTCCGCCAATAAAGCCGCAGCATTTATTGGTAATTCAGTAAGAGAGCTTTACAGGGAGATGCCTGAAATGACTGAAAGGTTTTATGAATGTTACAAAACCAGGAAACCTTTGGAATTTGAAATCCTGTACCAAAGTCGTTCCCATAAAAAGTCAGCATGGACCAAGTTCAGAATGGCATTTTTGGAACCTGACATTATTTTACTTTTTGCAGACCTCATTCACGAGAGGAAGACGGCAGAAGAAAATTTAAAAAGAAGTGAGGCAAATCTACAGGCAGTTTTCAATAATACACTTCAGCTTTTTATCATGATTGGAGCGGATTATAAGATTATTACCTTGAACAAAATTGCAAAAGAATACTATCAAAAGGTGTTAAATCGCGCTGTTGGTGCTGGCGACAATGTTCTTGAACTTGTTTACCATGAGCACAAGGAGACATTTAAGCAAAATTTTACGAAAGCATTGAGCGGACAAACTATTGTGGTAGAAAGGTCAATGCCCCATAAAGGTTCAGAAATTTATTTCAATTTTCACTATAACCCTGTATTTAACCACGATGGTACAGTGAGTAAAGTGGTATTTAGCGTGCTGGATATTACAGGACAAAAACATGCTGAGAAGAGCTTAATTGAGGCAAAAAACAAGGCCGAAGAAAGCGACCGATTAAAATCAGCTTTTCTTGCCAATATGTCTCATGAAATCAGAACTCCAATGAATGCTATTCTGGGTTTTTCTGATTTACTTATGAAGCCCGATTTAAATGATGAACGCAAAGAAAAATACATTGAACAAATTAATGCGGGAGGCAAAAGGTTGCTGGCACTTATCTCTGACATTGTTGATATTTCCAAAATTGATGCCGGGCAGTTAAAAACCCAAATGGAAGTATTTAATCTTAATGATGTACTAAGGCTTATTTATATGCAGTTTATGGTTTATCCCATTCAAAAAAATGTAAAACTTACCTACGAGTGCGAATTGTCTGATAATAAAAGCCACATCTTTATGGAGAAATCCAGGCTTATACAAATTCTAACCAATTTAATAGAGAATGCCTTAAAGTTTACAT
Organism: Bacteroidales bacterium; assembly: GCA_041641575.1. GTDB lineage: Bacteria > Bacteroidota > Bacteroidia > Bacteroidales > JBEPYD01 > JBEPYD01. The sequence goes on along the minus strand of JBEPYD010000314.1, from coordinate 2,940 downwards.
CTAAAGGTGAAGTATGTTTTGGTTATCATATAAAAAACAATAAAATTCAATTTTTTGTTAAAGATACTGGTATTGGTATATCCGAAACACACCAGAAAATTATTTTTGAACGATTCAGGCAGATTGATAATGAATATTCAAAAGGTGGTTCAGGTACAGGTTTGGGTTTGTCCATTGTAAAAGGACTGGTTGATTTACTTAAAGGTGAGGTTTCCATTGAATCATCTGTGGGAAAAGGCTCCTCATTTAATATTTATCTGCCTTACCATCCGCGTGAAAATCCGGAAGCATCCGAAAAATCTGTGGATTCCTTAAGAAATGAGGGTGAAAAAGTAACGGTGCTCATAGCTGAAGATGAAGAATCAAATTATTTATTTCTTAAGGAATTGCTTCAGGGGTATCATTGTAAAATTATACTTGCCAAAAATGGAAAAGTTGCAGTTAAAAAATTCATTAAAAAAAGCCAGGATATTGATATTGTTTTAATGGATATTAAAATGCCCGTTATGGATGGCTTTGAAGCTTTTAAGCGGATAAGAGAAATTAACAAGCATGTTCCCATAGTTGCCCAAACGGCTTATGCCATGAATGAAAACAAAGATGAGGCTCTCGCATTTGGATTTAATGATTTTATAACAAAACCCATTATAGAAGAGGAATTGCTAAAAACGCTGCAAAGATTCACAGCATTTAAACTTATTTAGAGATTATATTTAGGAGATTATTTTTTCTCCTCTAACCATATAGCGTTATTTTTTTTTTTAATAAAAAGCATTAATCGTATTAATTTTTTATTACCTTTATTGTCTAAATCCATATATGAGGATAGAGGTTATGGGCAATAATAAACGAGGCTCTAAAGAAACTGAACAACACCATGAGTACAAACGAAAGTTTGAAAATATAAGGTGGCTATTTGATACGGTTGATGATGCTTCTTATGAGGATAATAAATTGAAATTTGATATTGGCTGGTTACCTGAGCTGAACAAAGCAGGACGAATTTTGAAAAATATTGGGCATGAGCGGCTGAGTGTTTTATCTGCTGACCTCATGGAGTTGTTAAACTCTTCAATTGCTATTTTTGAGAAAAACGGAGATTATGCCTTTGCAGATTTTAATTCTTCATGGTGTCATTATATGTTCCATAGTTCATATAAGTTATGCAAAAAAAATTCATTAAAAGAAAGCCTTTCATCAGGCAAATGGCTTTGCCATGAAGATTGCTGGAATCGTTCTGCTGAGCCTGCCATAAGGAATAAGGAAGCCACAGATATTTTATGTGCGGGTGGCGTGCATTTATATGCTGAACCTATATTTGTGGATAATAAGAGCATTGGAGCTATAAATATTGCCTATGGAACACCCGGAAATGACATAAAAAAAATCAAAAAATTATCTAAAAAATTTGATGTATCCTTCGATGATCTGAAATTGCTGGCAGAAAAACAAAAATATATCCCACCAAAAATTGAGGACAATGTTAAAAAGCGTTTGAAAACGGTGGCCTACACCATTGGAGAGCTTGTGAGGATAAAAGAGTGTGAAGCATTAATACGCGACAATGAAAGGCAACTGGAAGTATTATTTGAACAGGCTGCAGTGGGAATTGCAAAAGTTAATTCCCATACAGGCAGATTTGAACGTGTAAATGAACGGTATGCTGAAATAACAGGGTATAACCGGGAAGAATTAACTGGCAGAGATTTTGTTTCTATTACACATCCGGATGATGTGGATGAAGATCTGGATAATATGCAAAAACTTAAGGCAGGTCTCATCCGCGAATTCAGAATGCAGAAAAGATATATTCATAAAAACGGCACCGTAATATGGGTGGAACTTAATGTTACACCCATGTGGAAAAAAGGAGAAACCCCTGATCATCACATCGCAGCTATCTCTGATATTACAGAGCAGAAACATGCAGAGAATATCATAAAAGAAAATAACGAGCAGTTGAATCGTTCTCAGTTTTTGGCCAAAGTAGGGAATTATGAAACTGATTTAACTACAAATACATGGAAAGCTTCCAATGGATTTAAAGCTATATTTGGATTACCTGAAAAGGAAACCTATACGGTTGACGAATTCGTAAATCTTATTCATCCGGAAGATGTGGAACAAGTGATGGAATTTTTTCAGACCTGTATAAAAGAGAAGAAACCATTTGATACGATTTACCGATGTAATAGATATGATACCGGACAGGTTATTTATGTACAAAGTAGGAGTGAATGTGAATATAATATAAACGGAAAAGCTGTTCGGGTATTCGGTGTAAAAATGGACGTAACAGATCAGATACTTGCGGAAACAGCATTAAAAAACAGCGAAAAAAAGCTTGAGGAAGTTATTCAGAGCAAAGATAAATTTTTCTCTATTATTGCCCATGACCTCAAAACTCCTTTTAATGGTATCCTTGGTTTTAGTGATTTATTGAAATATGTAGTTGAAAAAGGAGACTATGATAAGGTAAAGCAGTATGCGAAGCTCATTCAATCCTCAGCCAGTCAAGCCGTAAATTTATTAAATAACCTGTTGGACTGGTCCCGTTCACAACTGGGACGTATAAAATTTCAACCGGAGAATATTTTACTTCATCAGGTAATTCAGGATGTAGTTACTCAGCAGCAATCACTTGCTATCCGTAAATCCGTGGATATTACCATTACACAATTTCCTGAATGTCAGATATATGCAGACCCTAATATGCTCCGCACTATTCTTAGGAATTTAATTTCTAATGCTGTTAAATATACGCCACCCGGCGGTAAGGTGCTAATTTCTGTTGTTAAGCTTCCGGAATTCATTCAGGTTAGGGTGAAAGATACCGGTGTGGGAATACCACCTGATGCTGCCAAAAATTTATTAGAGCTGGAAAGTGATTACAGCACCCGCGATACTGATGGACAAAAAGGAACAGGGCTCGGTCTCATT
>JBEPYD010000313.1:0-5399 GCA_041641575.1 Bacteroidales bacterium | reverse complement strand
CAGCCATTACTCAAAATTACGGATATCAGAAGTATTTCTATCCTGCTCACACAGGTCCGGATGGGTATAATAATGATCCAAATAACTTACGCATCATCCGTTATGCCGATGTGCTCTTAATGCTTGCCGAAGCTGACTTTCAGCTTAATGGAGAATCCTCCACCGCTCTGGCAGTGGAATGTATTAATAAAGTTCGCACACGTGCCGGCCTTGAACCAGTAACTGAGGTAACCAGGGAGGTGATCATACATGAGCGTGCAATTGAAATGCATTTTGAGTGGTCAAGATTTTTAGATGTAGTTCGGTGGAGTTTGTTACCCAATCCCTGGACAAATCCGGAACAACTTATGCCCGGCTTTGAAAAGGGTAAAAATGAATATCTTCCTATTCCACAACGTGAAATTGACCTTGCAGAAGGTGAGTTAAAACAGACCTGGTGGAATAATTAAATCGATTGCGTTTAGGTTAGTAGACTTGGTAGTTTTTAAAAGGAAAGATGCTGAAGCAGGAGCATCTTTCCTTTGTTTTCTTAAGCAAGTATAAATGTAAAATTTACCCCTGTAGTTGAAGTTGCAAAAGATAAATATTATCCCGTTTTTTGCCTTTCTTTCAGGAACGGCAGCGCTTATCTACCAAATAATCTGGATAAGAGAATTTTCACTTGTTTTTGGGGTGCATATTTTTTCGGTTTCTGCTGTATTAACCACCTTTATGGCCGGTCTGGCCATTGGAAGTTATTTCATAGGTAAACTTGCAGACACCATAAAAAACGTAATATTATTATTCGTATCAATTGAAATTATCATTGCCCTTTTTGGGATATTTTTTAACCCCATTCTGCAATTCGCCACAAAGTATTATTTAATACCCGATTACTCTGCCCAACAAGGCTATTTTCTTTCCCATACCGTTAGGTTCATTATTTCATTCCTAATATTAATTGTACCTACTACACTGATGGGAGGAATAATCCCCTTGCTCAGTAAGCTTTATGTAAATCAGATATCTACGGTAGGTAAAAATATAAGTCTGTTATATGGGCTTAATAATATCGGCGCTTTGCTGGGGGCCTTTCTTGCAGGGTTTGTGCTAATCCGTTTGGCGGGGGTGCAAAACAGCATTTACGCAGCAGCCGGATTAAACATCTTAAATGCGCTGGTAGCAATTGCTTTTATTAAAAATTGGCATGCTGTACCTGTGGTTGAAAATCCTGAAGCCGATAAAACAGAGAATATAAAACCCAACAGGTTACAACGCATTGCCCTTATGGTTTTTGCGATTGAAGGCTTTACTACCTTAGCCTATGAAATTATATGGACACGCATATTGCAGGAATTTGCATACGAAAAAACAGTATATTTTAATACGGCTATTATTTTAAGCTTTATTGCAGGTTTGGGAATTGGCAGTTTAGTGATTAAGAACCGTATAGACAAGTTTAAAAATCCTTACAAAACATTGAGTCAAATACAGGTACTCATTGGGATTAGTACATTTTTTATCTTCATAGTGTTCCTGATCACCTCCCCTTTTATACACAACATAAGATTTACAGCTAATACCTGGGCGTCTCTTGCCCTGATGGAATACGGTTATTATTTCTTATTGTTGCTTTTGCCGGCTGTTTTCATGGGCATGACATTTCCGCTGATGGCAGTTATTTACAATCAATCTTTACGCTCCCTTGGTAGAAAAATGGGAATTATTGGTTTTCTGGATACCATTGGGTCGGTTTTAGGTTCTCTTCTGGCAGGCTTTATGCTCATTCCTTTGCTGGGAACTTTCCATTCTTTAATGCTGATTATCCTTATCAACATATTAGCCGGATTATGGCTCAGGAATACATTTCAGAGAGGAAGACGCAATAAATTTGTTATCGCGGCAACAATAAGTCTGTGGTTGATAGTGCTTATATCAATGCCAGACTCTGTTCTGCATAAAGGCCGCAGCTTGTTTTATCCAAACGAAGAAGTAATTGCTTATGAAGAAGGACTATCTGCCAATGTTGCCATTTATGAAGAGGATGAACAACATCTGGCACTGGCCATCAATGGTGCAAAAACCGCCTTTTCAAACATCCAGGATCTGAAAGTGCATAAAATGCTGGCTTATGTTCCTCTGGTGCATGCAAAAAATGCAGACAATGCCCTTGTTATTGGTTATGGTATGGGCGTAACCACTAATGAACTTTTAAAATCCGGCATTAATAATGTTGAAATTGCAGAGTTAAGTCCTGAAGTGGTTAATTTATCATCAAAATACTTCTCCTTCTTATTAGATGCCGCGCCAAATGACAACAAACCCAAACTTATTCTGGAAGACGGACGTAGCTATCTGTTCCGTACAGAGAAAAAATATGACATTATCACTTCCAATGCCATACATGCCAGGCTAGGTGTAAATCTTTACACCCGTGAGTTTTATGAAATTGCCAAATCGCGTTTGGCTGAGGGAGGCGTAGTATGCCAATGGCTGCCAACCAACTGGCTTGAAGAAGATGAATTTAAATCACTCATTCAGGCATTCTATGAGGTATTTCCCCATAGTCAGTTATGGTTTATAACACGTGGACATTGCCTATTGGTAGGTGGTAACAAACCGGCAGGAGATCTTTTTTCCCACGTGAAAAAAATCTATGGTAATTCGCAGATCAGAAAAAGTTTGTATGATGTTGAGATCTCAAATGCATCACAGTTTTTATCTCATTTATTTATCAATCATCAAATGATGGATACACTTTTACACGATGTTCCTGTAAATACAGATAACTATCCTTTGGTGGAATTTTCAAGAAACATTGATTTAAAACCTTCCATAGGCGTATTGAAATTACTTCGAAATCATCATTCGGGATACGAAAAATATCGGGAAGAAGAAAACCAAAATTTAAGAACCAAAGCATACAATGCTTATTTACTTGATGAAATTAACTTATATATTCAGAATTATAGTCGTAAATAAAATGTAAGTGTAAATTAAAAATTATTGATATGAAAAATTTATTTTCTCGCGCTGTTCTATCGCGTATAGCTGTGGTAATGATCCTTACTTCATTATTCCAAATTGCCCAAGCTACCCGTTTAACCGGAGTAAAGGTCATCGATAAAACTTACATCGCACTGCACTTTGAAGATGGTAAAGTAGAATTTCGAGACAATGGCAAGGGAGAAGGTGCTTTTGGAGGGCACCATAATGATGCCAGTAACAACTGGGTTGTAAATTTTGGTAAACCACTCAATACAGAGGCTGCCGCGGGTATTACATGTTGGAGTATTTCCTCTTCCACAGATGAAAATTACGGTGCGGAAGCACTCAGTCCATTATCCGTTAGCCGTAAAACAAAAATGAATGGCCACTCTCAAAAAGAATGGTCAGGAAATGATTTTAAGTATTTTTATACGCATGAGCATTTTGTTTATCTTGAAATGCCATACGAAATGCAAAATGGGAACACTTATACCATTGAATTATGTTCTGATTTATATGCGGCAGATACAACCATTTCCTTCACCTATGATATTTTTACTTCAAAATCTGAGGCAGTGCATGTTAATCTTGTAGGATATCTTGCCGGCAATGGCATCAAAGCTGCAGATTTGTACTATTGGATGGGTGATGGCGGTGCCCGTGATTATTCTTCTTTTGAAGGGAATAAGGTTTACATCTATGATGTTCAGAAGGGCACCTCGCAGGAAGTTGGCACCGTCTCTTTCTGGGAGGTTGAAAACAGTAATGATGTGGGTTATTATAATATGATGCAATCAGACGTTTGGAAAGCTGATTTTACAGGATTTAACTCACCCGGGCTCTACAGACTTGCCATTGAAGGTGTTGGCTGCAGCGATGAATTTGAGATACGAAATAATATTTATTCCGAGCCTTTTAAAGTTTCTGTACAGGGTTTCTTTTATATGCGCATTGGACAGGATAGTGTCGGTGTACGTCCTGTTCCCCGTCGTCCGCTTTATATCCCGGGTGAAGATCCCCAAAACATGAAAGTGGTAATTACAGATATGGATCCTTATCACCCGGACTGGGCTGGTGGCGGCGATCGATGGGATCAACCGGGCTTTTTTGCCAATTATGTGAAAGACGGCGCCCCTGAAAACCCCAATGCTATTGGTGGACACAGTGATGCCCTTGATTGGGATCGTCATCTTGGTCATGTGTCCATAATTTATGATATGCTGTTGCCTTATTTCCTTTCTAACGGAAACCTGAGTGATGACGACACTGGCATTGCAGAAAGCGGCAACGGAATACCTGATATTTTAGACGAAGCGCGTTATGAGGTTGATTTCTGGTTGCGCTTGCGCGAAGGGAAAGCATATGGACACGGGCTTACAAATCCGAATGATCAAAATATAATGTACCAGGCTGATCATACTGCTGTTGCTGCATGGGTCAATGCTGCCAACAGTGCCATGCTGGCCAATTGTTTTATGCTCTCCGGGCATACTGATTTGATGAATGAATATAGAGATAGCGCTGAAATAGCATACAATTATGCCGCTTCTCTTGCTGATCCAATGCTGGACAATACACAAAGTTTGGGAGAAGCACTCTTAAAAGGGAGAGATTTTAAGATGATGGCAGCTGCGTTCTTATATAATGTAACAGGAAATACAGATTACGAGGATATAGTTGAGGAGGAATCTCTTGCTACCACTACAACATCTACCATTAAGGATAAAGATGCTTTTAACCAGCTTTGGGCAACAGCTGCCTATTTGCATACCCCTCAAACGGTAAATTATCCAACTTTATACGAAAACATGAAACAATCTATAATAAATGAAGCCAAATTGAGAGAGGCAAACCATACAATGCAACGCCAGTCAAGAAGAGCCACGGATGATAAATCCGGATATTTTCACACCATACAAAATGTTCAACGGACAATAATTGCACACAGTATAACCGATGATCCGGAAGAAAAAGCATTCTTTAAAAATGCACTCATCCTGGAAGCCGACTGGGGTCTTGGTCGCAATCCACTGAATATGATTCAAATGACGACTTATGGCACAAGCCTCCGTTCTGAGAATAGCGTGCAAAATATATATTCTTCCGGACGTAATGATGGAAGTTATGGCCTTCATCCCGGACATACACCATATATGAATACAGATGACTGGGCCTGTGGAATGACAATGGGTTGCCCCAGTGAATTATATAAACAGGGATATCCGGCTTTTAACCAGTGGCCCAGGGCAGAGGCCTACTATAATACACGTTATGTATGGGCGCATAATGAATTTACACCCCAGCAGACAATGCGTGGGAAAATGGCTTTATATGGATATCTGCATACGCTTGGTAAAGCTGCTGTGGATACATATTATGCAAAGGATCCATTCAATTACCATTATTTTTATCAGGGTAGGGTTGACAGAAGT
>JBEPYD010000312.1:0-5404 GCA_041641575.1 Bacteroidales bacterium | reverse complement strand
AAAAGTGAAGACCCGGAAGTATTTAACCCTGAGATTTTCAATTTCCGCCGCATCACTCTTGCCCCGATGGTTGTGCTTTTTGGATTTCTTTTTGAAATTTATGCCATCATGAAAAAGCCTTCAAAGAAAGAAAGTGAAGAGACATCCGGTAAGTAAATTCATCCATACCTTTTTCCTTTTATTTAATTAACGACACCATCATGACCTGGTTAGAAGCATTAATTCTTGGAGTAATTCAGGGACTTACAGAATTTTTACCCGTAAGCAGCAGTGGCCATCTTGAAATCGGGAAAGCCCTTTTGGGTATAGAACCTGAGGCAAGCCTCACCTTTACTGTTGTGGTGCACGGGGCTACTGTTCTCAGCACCATCCTTGTTTTCAGAAAGGATATTGGCAAGATATTTCTTGAGCTTTTTGAATTCAAATGGAATGATTCAGCAAAATATGTCACAAAAATTATCATTTCCATGATACCGATTGGCATTGTAGGTGTATTTTTTAAAGAGGAGGTGGAATCATTTTTCACTGGTAATCTGATACTGGTTGGCTCCATGTTAATGGTAACAGCACTGCTGCTCACGTTCACTTATTTTGCTAAAAACAGGGAAAAAAATGTCTCTTACCTGGATTCGCTCATCATTGGTATTGCACAGGCCATGGCAGTAATACCCGGAATTTCACGCTCAGGGTCTACCATTGCCACAGGTTTGCTCCTGGGGAATAAGCGCGAAAATGTAGCCCGCTTTTCATTTCTTATGGTTTTAATCCCAATTATTGGAGCAAATCTGAAAGACCTGGCTGATGGCAGTATGCAGGCTGAGCAGGCAAGCCTCACGCCATTGATAGTTGGTTTTCTTGCTGCATTTCTTTCAGGCTGGATGGCATGTACATGGATGATAAATATTGTAAAGAAAGGCAAGTTAATCTATTTTGCCATGTATTGCTTTTTAGTAGGATTGATAGCTATTATTTTTGGTTAAACTTTTAAAAAAACACTTTTGCAGATATTACCGCTTGACAACATAGACAATCCCGAAATTTTCAGAGAAGGATACGTATTACTGGTAGATAAACCCTATACCTGGACATCATTTGATGTAGTAAAAAAGGTTCGCAAGTCACTGGAACTTACACTAAAACTTAAAAAGTTAAAAGTGGGCCATGCCGGCACCCTCGACCCCCTGGCCACCGGACTGGTAATTGTTTGCACGGGCAGAAAAACCAAGTCTATACATACTTTTCAGGACATGGAAAAAGAATATGTTGCCACCCTTAAACTTGGAGAAACCACCCCATCCTTTGATCTTGAAACAGAGGTGGATAAAACATTATCCACAGATCATATTGATGTTGAAAAAATTAAACAAACCCTGCAAAAATTTGTTGGAGTTACAATGCAGACTCCTCCCTTGTTTTCGGCTAAATTTATCGATGGTAAAAGGGCTTATACATATGCCAGAAAAGGAGAAGATGCAAAATTGGCAGCTGTTCCGGTAACTATTCCTGAAATTGAATTACTTGATGTACTAATGCCCGAGATAAAAATACGGGTACGATGCAGCAAAGGAACATACATCCGGGCACTGGCCAGAGACATTGGAGAAGAGCTAAATTGCGGTGCACATTTAACTGCATTACGGAGAACAAGGATTGGTGAGTTTAATGTAACAGAAGCCATAGACGCTGATATGATTCATGATAAATTTAAGACCATTGCAACAAACAGCGGGCTTATGCGTAATTAAATCAGCAATTTGCAACATCATATTCAGGGATTACAATGAAAAATCTTATAAAAATCATATAAACGAGAAACTTCCTATACTACAGGGCTTTCTGTATACGTTTTTATTGTCATGCCTTTAAGCTGGAAAGAAAAAATTATTTTATCAAATATTATCTTATACATTAATTACAATTAACATGAAATTATCGCAATACAAGTACAACCTTCCACCGGAATTGATTGCCAAATACCCATCAGAAAACCGTGATGAGTCCCGGCTAATGGTGTTGCATCGTGATACCGGAGAAATTGAGCATCGGGTTTTTAAAGACATTATTGAATATTTTGATGACCAGGATGTAATGGTTTTTAACAACACCAAGGTATTTCCGGCCCGCTTGTATGGCAATAAGGAAAAGACCGGAGCTGAAATTGAAGTGTTTTTGTTAAGAGAGCTTAACCGTGAACAGCGTTTGTGGGATGTTTTGGTGGATCCCGCCCGTAAAATACGCATAGGAAATAAATTGTATTTTGGAGAAGATGACTCAATGGTTGCCGAGGTCATCGACAATACCACCTCGCGCGGACGTACCTTACGCTTCCTTTACGATGGTGATTACGAAGAATTTAAAGAATCGCTGTTCAAGCTGGGTGAAACACCCCTGCCAAAATTCATCAAACGTGATGTGCAGCCGGAAGACCGCGACCGCTATCAGACAATTTTTGCCAAACATGAAGGAGCTGTTGCAGCCCCCACTGCAGGTATGCATTTTAGCCGTGAATTATTGAAAAGGCTTGAAATTAAAGGTGTTGACTTTGCAGAAATAACCTTACACGTGGGTCTCGGGAATTTCCGTACCGTAGACGTGGAAGACCTTACCAAGCATAAAATGGACAGTGAGCGTGTCATTATCGACAATACCGCCGTAAATACCGTAAACAACGCCAAAAAAACACGGCGAAATGTTTGCGCCGTGGGAACTACTGTGCTGCGCACGCTGGAAACCTCTGTTTCTACTTTAGGCGAACTAAAACCTTATGATGGATGGACCAATAAGTTTATTTTCCCTCCTTATGAGTTTAGTGTTCCCACATCCATGATTTCAAATTTTCACCTGCCACTTTCTACACTTTTAATGGTAGTTTCAGCTTTTAGCGGATACGATTTCCTTTTTAAAGCATATAAAACGGCCATAAAAGAAAAATACAGATTTGGCACCTATGGTGATGCCATGCTAATCCTTTAATTTTATCCTTTTTACAATAAAAAACAGAACCCTCAAAAACATATTTTGAGGGTTTTATGTTTTATTAGTCTGAAATCGTATAAATTTACACTCCCTAACAAAAACCCTGAAAAAATATGCCCTTGATAAGTTCTGTAGTAAACTGGATGAATTTTAAACGCATACATCAAATAGACCTGTTCCGAAAATACCCGCTGGATGCACAAAAAGAGACCTTCTCAAAGCTCATTCGGCAAGCCATGAACACGGAATGGGGTAAAAAATATGATTATAAATCCATTGAAGGCTTTAGCGACTATCAGCAACGCGTGCCACTTCAAACCTATGATGAGGTAAAAGTCTACATCAACCGGCTGAGGAAAGGCGAACAAAACCTGCTGTGGCCAAGTGAGGTTAAATGGTTTGCCAAATCTTCAGGGACTACCAGCGACAAGAGTAAGTTTATCCCTGTGAGTGAGGAAGCCCTTGAAGAATGTCACTTCAGGGGTGGCAAGGACATTCTGGCAATATATACCCACAACAACCCCGAGACAAAAATATTTTCCGGAAAGGGCCTTACCTTAGGCGGAAGTCATAAAATAGATAATTTCAGTAACCAGTCCTTTTACGGTGATCTTTCTGCTATTCTTATTGAAAACCTCCCCTTTTGGGCTGATTTTATCCGCACCCCCAGCCAGGAAATAGCCCTGCTTGATAAATGGGAGGAAAAGCTGGAAAAAATGATGGCACATACCCTGAACGAAAATGTTACCAACATTGCCGGTGTACCCTCCTGGGTACTGGTACTGCTAAAATATATGCTAGAAAAAACAGGCAAAAAAAATGTGCTTGAAATTTGGCCAAACCTGGAATTATTCAGCCACGGAGGCGTTAGTTTTACCCCTTACCGCGAGCAGTATAAAAAGCTTATTCCATCAGATAAGATGAATTACCTGGAAACCTACAATGCTTCTGAGGGCTTTTTTGCCATACAGGATTACCCTACGCGCGACGATATGCTTCTGATGCTTGATATCGGCGTATTTTATGAATTTATTCCCATGGAGGAGATAGAAAAAGAGAATCCGAAAGCACTGCATATTGGTGAGGTTGAGCTGAATAAGAATTATGCCCTGGTAATTTCCACAAACTCAGGGTTATGGCGGTACATCATTGGAGATACCGTATACTTTACCTCGCTTTATCCACACAAAATTAAAATATCCGGACGTACCAAGCATTTTATCAATGCATTTGGCGAGGAAATAATCATTGATAATGCTGAAAAAGCCCTCCGCGAAGCTTGCAGTATTACTAATGCTGCAATTAGTGATTATACCGCTGGTCCCATTTTTATGAGTGATGATGAAAAAGGAGGCCATGAGTGGTTAATCGAATTTGAAAAGCAACCTGATAACATGGGTAAGTTTACACAAATCCTGGATGAAACGCTGCAAAAAGTAAATTCAGATTATGAGGCGAAAAGATACAAGAACATCACCCTTGATCCACCTGTAGTGCATGCCGCAAAGGAAAAGCTTTTCTACCACTGGCTCAAGGAAAAAGGGAAACTGGGGGGACAGAACAAAGTACCAAGGCTGGCCAATAACCGTAAATATCTTGATGAGCTTCTTGAAATGCAAAAGAAACTTTCTTAAACATAAAATATTCTAAAAAATGCATATTGCAGTTGCCGGAAATATCGGCTCGGGTAAAACTACCCTTACAGGATTATTGGCAAAAAACTACCAATGGCTTGCCCACTATGAAGACGTGGATGACAACCCGTATTTGCATGATTTTTATGACGACATGCAGCGCTGGTCTTTTAACCTCCAGGTATACTTTTTAAACAGCCGGTTCAACCAGATAGTGGACATAAGAAAATCCGGTGAAACCATTATCCAGGATCGTACCATTTACGAAGATGCGTATATTTTTGCCCCCAACCTTCATTCAATGGGGTTAATGTCTACGCGTGATTTTGAGAACTATTTTACCTTGTTTAACCTTATGAGTTCTCTTATTCAACCCCCGGACCTGGTGATTTACCTGAAAGCTTCAGTGCCTACCCTTGTAAATCAAATACAAAAGAGGGGAAGAAACTACGAGAATTCCATACGGCTTGATTATCTGAAGAAACTGAATGAAAGATATCATTCATGGGCAGAATCCTATAACCTGGGAAAGTTTTTAACCATTGATGTGGATAATCATAATTTTATTGATCGCAAAGAAGATTTAAGCGCTGTGATTGATAAAATAAATGCACAAATTAATGGGTTATTTTAAGAAAATCATTAATTAAAGCCTTCCATAAAGCAGCCTGACCGTATAGAAAATTTGAATTCAAAGCCTGTCCCGTAATTTAGACGGGAGCATGCGAAGATTGAAAAACAAGGAGTTGACTAGTGTAAATGACTGTTTTTTACATCAAGCATAGCGCAGAAGT
>JBEPYD010000311.1:0-5408 GCA_041641575.1 Bacteroidales bacterium | reverse complement strand
CAGGATTGAGGCTCCGCAAAACAGCTAAACCCTGAGATAGTAATGTTGTGTCAGCGGTTAACTGGGCTTCCCAAAAATAAGTCAGGGATTTCGCCACATCTGCATAAAAAGCAAGTGAAGGTATTTCTTCTGAAACGGCAATCTCTGAGGCCTGATTAAAATAATCATAACTCTCCTCAAAATATTCAAGTCTGTTCGTCTGGAAGCCGAGTTGAATGAGTGTGTTACCAAAACTATGATAGTCTTTTTCACGATAAAACCATAATTGTGCTTTGAGAAGGGCTTCTCTCCCTTCAGCAAATTTATATTCACGCGTAAATGAAATACCTTGTTGATAATATATTTGCCCGGAATCAGAGTTGGTTTGTGCCTTTAATGTATCACAAAGCAATAAAATGCCAATGAGAGCAATCATGAATCTTACAAAGTTCACATTACGAAGTATTCTCATCGAATTTAAATCCAGCGCCAGAAAATTTTGGTACTTATCCCAATTGCGAATCATCCCTTGTTCTGTTAAACAAATTTTTGATGAGTCAAATGTATGTACCAAACAAGATTAATCCGAGGGTATTCTTATGAACAGCCTGAATGGTCAAACAAAAATGTGATTATTTCTAACCAACATACTGGTAGTGGAATTCAATATACCATTAAAATACAGCTTTAAATATCATACCACCATTACGTTCCCACTGATAACTGCCTTGCAATTGTAGTACCTGCAGGTGGATAAGCTTCAACCCAAAAGATTGTGGGTTTTTATTTGAAACAGCCGGGTCAAAACCCGGACCATTATCCTTAAATCGAAGCATTCGTTTGCCATCCGTCCTGGTTTCAAAAGAAATATATAATTCAGGATTTGCTGTTTTTTGAAAGGCATGTTTACATGAATTTATAAGTAATTCATTCAGAATAAGCCCAAGTGAAGTAACCGTATCCGCTTTTAATGCTAAGTTAGAAAGTTCAAATTCTTTTTTTGTCAAATGAATACCGGCAGAAATTAATATTTGCGCTGCCAGCTCTTTTATGTATTCATCCACCCGGATGGTAGAAAAATTATTAATATACAACTTTTTATGAATGAGGCTCATGGCTTCTACCCGCGCCTGGCTGGCTTCTATGGCATCTCTTGAAAAGTGATCAGAGGTGCGATTGGCTTGCAGACTGAGTAATCCGGAAATAATCTGCAGGTTGTTTTTAATCCGGTGATTTTGTTCTCTAATGAGTAGTTCATTGTGTGAAGAAAGTTGTTTGTTTTTATGATATAATCTAAAAAAAACAATACTGATCATAACAAGGATTCCTGTACCCATGAGAGAAAAAAGAAGGTAAAAGCGCTGCAATCTTAATTCCTTCTGGTGTAAAGAAATGGCAGCATCTTTCTTAGATACTTCATATCGTGTCTCCATTTCCTTTATGGCGTTTTTATGATTTACACTGATTGACTGTGTCTGCAAATTGTGATATTGCCGTGCATATATCAGTGCTGAATCATAATTTTCCAGCTCCTCATGTATTTTTGAAAGCTCCAGAACATTCAACTTCATATGGAAAGGGTATGCAAAATTATCGGCCAGTTTTCGGCCTTTATGCGCATAATGTAGGGCTTTCTGGTAATTGCCCCTGTACCTTTCAAGGTTAGCCAGGTTGGTGTAGGATGCTGAAATTCCTACGTAATCATTATTTTCCTGTCTGATTTTAAGTACCTCAAGATAAACATTTTCAGCCTCCTCAAAATTTTCACCAGTGTAAAGCGCCTGCCTTTGCAAAACCATGCCCAGGTTGTTAAGTGAGTTTGATAACCCACGGTCGTTCAGACTGCGACGAATAGCCACCGTTTTTCGGTTGTAATGCAATGCACTGTCAATCCACATATAAAAAGAATCATTTATGGCTGTTGCTGTTTTATCATTGCCATACTTGTTTGTCCAGTTATATGCAGCACCCAGCATATGATAAACCCTTGCCAGAATTGATGAATCCTGTTGAACCAGTGCCAATTCTAAGGCTTTATACAGGTAGGGAAAAACTATGTCATGCTCACCTGCGTCCAGTTTGTCCCATGCTATCCGGCAATATGCATTTGCCATGCCTCCAGCATATGCACATTGCTCATAAGTTCTAAGAGCTTTAAAAGCATAACTCACAGCAGAATCCACCTGCCCTAAATCAAATTGAATGTAAGACATTTCAAGATAGGTGTCTGCCATTAGTGTATCGTTACCCGTTTGTGTTGCTAATTTCATGGCCAGATTAACAGCCATCAAAGCAGAGTCTGAATTAGATTTAGAATAATGAAATGATTGTGAAAGTAGTTTTTTGATCGAATCAGATTTCGATGGCAGGGCATTTTGACATACAAATAGAATGAGCATATTCATTAAAATATATTTTCCCCAATACACACATTTCATTTTGCTAATAAAATATAAATGATTTCGAAAATTACTTCAGTCTGGCATTTTATGAAAATATACCTTCAACTATTTAGTTTTAATAATTTGTAAATGAGTAAATAATTCATTTCTGTAAGATTCGCCTACTGGTAATACGCTTTTCTTTACTACAACTACATTATTTTCAATCCGTTCAATATGTTCAATATTAATGATATGCTTTCTTGAAATACGAACAAAACTTTTATCAGATAATTGTTTTTGAAGATTTCCCAAATTTGTTGAAAGCATAATGGGCTTTTCATCTGTAAAAATACTTACATAACTCCCGGAAGCCTCAATATAAAAGATATCCTTATTGTCTAGTTTCTGATGTCCGTTTTTCTGCGGAATATAAACGGCTTTAGAATTAGAATTTTTAGTACGAACCGGAATGTTTTGATGGTAATTGCTTATGGCTATGGCTATATTGGTGCTAAAATCCGATATACGCAGTGGTTTAGTAAGAAAACCAGCGGGACTCATTTTTTTAATCTCTTCAAGAGTGGCCGCGTCATCATTGGCGGTTAAAAATAAAACAGGCACTTTTTTTATGCGCAATATTTCCCTGGCAGCTTCTAACCCTGTTATTTCTCCCGCCAGTTGTATGTCCATTATAATTAGATCTGGTTTCAGCTCACGTGCCACAATAATAGCTTTCTCACCGGTTCTTATGATATCACACACTTCAAAGCCATCCTTTTCGATAGTTTCCTTGATATCGTTAGCGGTAATTAGCTCATCTTCTACAATTAATACTGTTGACCTTCCCATGTCCTTTAATTAACTATTTGCGACATGTAAAATTAGAAAAATATTTCTTTCTACCTTTACATATTTGATGAAATAAGAATAAAAGAACATTAATCTGTTGTTTTTTAATACTTATTTAATTTCACCTTAAATTAAATTAGATTAAACATGGTTTAAAGTCAATAATATTATTTGATTTAAAACAATACTGAGTTCAATAATTGCAACATTTGTCGCTGTTTTATAGTGTTTTATATTTTTTTCTTTTGGAATTAACAAACACAGTGGCAAAAAAATATCTTTCCAATGAATGCTGTCGATACTAATTAGTGTAGCGTTATTTTTAATTTGAATTTAATTGTCTGATAAATATTATCATAAGCTTTCTAAAAAGGTTTGAAACTATTTCATAAAATGGCTATACTGAATTTTATTGAATTTACTTTCTACATCACCAAATTAAGCTAAGAGGACCTGCTCAAAATAAGCACAACCTGGTAATACAAATTTCAAATACAAAGACAGGGTTGATATCTGTCTGCTCAGTTAAAGCATTACAGTTTTTTCAAAATAATTGATGCTGTACCATTTAATATGTATTTTACTCCCATTCCCTGAACGCATTTGTGAACACAGTAATCTCATTAGCTGCTCCTTCTACCGTAAGCGTGGCAAAAAAACTGCGCAGATCGTAGGCTGTGCGGAACTCTTGCCAGCCACTGTTCCAGCAAAGAATTTCAAAGCCCGCATTTGCCAGCAAGGCACTGCTTTGCTGCATAAAACCTTCATGATAATCTGATTCCGCTACCATAAACTCCCATATCTCCAGGGAAACCGGATGATCATACATATATTCAATTAGTTCATCATTGGTAGGAATAGTTCCTGGAATAATATAATTCCTGCTTTTGGCATAAGTTAAAAGGGCATCTGAAACTGGTTTTTTAACATACACATTTGCTGAATTTACCTCTGACCATTCTGTGGCAATCATGGGTTTATGCACCAGGGGAGCAATAAAATCAAGCGCAGGTTGGTGTTCTTCCAAAGAGAATGTATTAAAATGAAAATCAACATAATCGCAATAATTATTACCGAATTGAATGGTTTCATAAAAAAAATCAATATTTGTCTGAGGCAGGCCGGCTGGTTCAAATACCATCCGTTTTAACAATACAGGCACAGGTGCAGCAATTTTCAGGTAAGTAAGCGCCGGATTGTTTGATTTTTCATGGTTTACTGTTTCAACAATGTCCTTCCACCACAAATACGCCGGGCTTCCGTTGCCGGCATTAACCATATCAGCCGTTGCGTATGTTCCGGGACCAAGACCACCTACTTCGTTTTGCACGGAATAAATATCAATCATTGAACCAAAATCCGCTAAAAACCTTCTCAAAAGATTAAGTGCATCTTCTTTGTCTTGTCCGTATGGAACACGATCGTATAACAATGGATCGGAAGATGTTTGGTCTGGCCAGCGAAACGTCAATATTATTTTTACCCCATTATCATGAATTGATTTTATTTGCCTGTATCCCTCTGTATTTTCCAGCGGGATACCCTCATCTGCCTCAGCATAGATGGCCGCAATATCGTAATCCCTTACCAGTATGCGGGTATATTCAGCGCCCAGGGCTGACAGTTGCGGACCGTTTCGTAAACCGAAGATACCTTTGGAGATTTCATTATTCGTATCAGGAGGGAGGTCTGTTTCTGAATTTTGTTTGGTGCAGGATAGAAAAAAGATGGATAAAACCTTAAGTGTAAAGATGATTTTGTGCACGATATTTTTATTTTTAGATTAAAGAATGGTCTCAGGGTTTAATGCTCCTTTTATTTTTTTTCAGCTATAAAGCTAATCAACTTTTAAAAAGTTGAATTTAAAAAGTATTTTCATTGCCAATGCAGCAGGCATTTAATACTAAATTCATACAAAAGCCTAAATTAATAACAACCAGAATTTTATCTTTACGTGAAAAATGTTATAAATAAACTTATGATGTACATAAAAAATACTCTTTTCATCCTTCTTATTTTGGCTTCTTCGCAACTAAAAGCCCAACTCCAATCCGGACCCATGCCTGGCTATACCGATATGAGAGAAACGCACTTATGGGTGCAGACCAATGAACCTGCCAGCGTTCAGATAAAATATACCGATAAGGAAAACCCTGCTTTTTCCCGGCTAACGAATGAGGTGAATACTTTAAAAGA